>JAUYLR010000108.1 GCA_030698935.1 bacterium | reverse complement strand
CTCCGGCATTCAAGGCATCCGCCAAATCCTGCTCCACGACTAGCCCGCCGCGCGCGGCGTTGATGAGAAACGCGCTCGGCTTCATGAGCGAGAGAAGTTCACGGTTGACGATGCCTTTGTTGGCGTCGGTAAGCGGACAGTGGAATGTAACGACATCCGCAAGAGCCACCACCTCGCGCACTTTCGCCGTGTCGCGCCCTGCGGTAAGAATTTTCATGCCGAGCGCCTCCGCTACTTCCCCCATGCGGTGCCCGATTTTCCCATAACCGATGATGGCCAAGGTCTTCCCCGCTAGCTCTATCTGCGGAGTATCCCAAAAACAAAAATCCTGTTGTTTGCTCCACGCGCCCGCGTGGACCGCGTCGCTGTGATGGCCAATTCTGTGCGCTAATTCCAAAATCATTGCGGTCACGAACTGCGCGACAGAATCCGTGCTGTACTCGGGCACGTTGGAAACCGGAATGCCGCGCTCGCGCGCCGCGGCAATATCCACGATGTTGTATCCCGTGGCACTCACGGTTATAAATTTGAGCTTTGGTAATTTAGCAATCGCTTCAGCTGGAAGCAGAGCTTTGTTAGTGATAACGATATCGGCATCTAGCGAGCGTTCAATAACCTTTTCAGCAGGCGTGCGTTCGTGGACAGTCAACTCACCGAGTGAAGCAACAGTATCCCAAGGATTGTCGCCGGGGTTCAACGTATGTCCATCTAGAATTACTATACGCATGCATATATTGTAACAAATTGGGTAGCGCTGTTTTCATGAATACATGTTTTACTGGCGACATAGAGCGAGAGTAATACAAAAGCGTAGCTTTTGTATTACCGACCGTGCCCGCCAAAGCCTGCGCCAACGAGCCGCAATATACTGTGCGACAGAGAGAGTACATTTACAACTGTTTATAAGCCGCGTAATCAAGGCTTTAGGCGAGGGCAGGCGGGGCCGAGGAGTCCAGAAACCGGCATAACGCCCTGCGCCTTTGCGCAGGGGCGTCTTCCGAGCCGCAGGGTTTAACGCCCCGCGGTCTCGAAAGAGCCGATTTACACTTATCTGTGCGTTTCTTCATTGAACTCTTAAGTTTAACGCGGTACACTCTGTATAACCTGCTCTCTAAAACAGGCGGGTTGGTAATTTCTACAATTCATGCAATATCAAGTTAAGCTCGCCGGGTTGAGGGACTTCGGCGCGCTGATGAAACTGCAAAAACAAATAGCGAACGAGGCGAAGCATCTCGCGATCACGGGGAAAGACAGGCGGGATTCGTTGCTCTACGCCTTTGCGAAAACTCTTGTGCACAGAAAACGCGTGCATACTTTTATTGCGCTAGACGAAGGAAAAGTCGTCGGCTACATTACCGCCATTTCGGGCAAGTTTCTCAAAGTGAGAGGAACCTCGTATGTAGTCATGGGAGTGCTGGCATCGTATCGGGGGCGCGGTATAGGCACAGAGCTCCTTAAACGCGCGGAAGAGCTCGCGCGCGGCCACGGAATGCACCGAATGGAACTAGAAGTATTTGAAAAGAATGAAGACGCCGTGCGGCTGTACGAAAAGTTAGGATTTGTAACGGAGGGGCGCCGCCGGGAGGCCATTAAAACGCCGGACGGATACGACGATATCATTTGGATGGGAAAGCTGCTTGATGAGCGTGTTGCATCTCCACTGCGCGTGAAAGACGGGAAAGTGACCGAACGTATCGCGGCGTAGCTTATTTTGCTAAAATAGGATTATGATGTGGAAAGTAGCCCTTGCTGTCGTTGCGGTCCTTTTCGCCGGTACCGGCTATGCTGTATGGAATTGGGCAGGTACAGAGGATGACAAGTTAGAAGCGCTGGGGGAGACTCCCCTCGCATCCGCCGATGAAACAGAGGAAATAGAACCGAACACTCCCGCGAGAGTTTCCACACCGACAGCCAAAACGATCGAGGGGCTCGCGCACGTGTGGCAATCGTTCAACAACTGCTCGTCCGTCGCGCTTCTTATAGTTCTCTCGCACTGGGGTATTGCCGATACGCAGGAGCGCATCGCGGAAGCTACGCGGCCGTGGAACAATCGGAAGGGCGATAACGACGATAAATCCGTAACGCTTCACGAACTCGCCGATTACGCCCGCGAGGAGCATGGGCTGCTTACATATGTGCGCCCCAACGGCGATATCGAGCTCTTGAAGAAGTTCATCGCGAACGACATTCCCGTTTTGACGCGCGCCCTCACGTATGCAGATAAGGACTACGTGCACTATCGCATCGTGCGCGGATACGATGAATCGAAAAAAGTTATTATCGAAAGCGACGGGATAGAGGGGCCGAACGAGATATATACGTATGACGAATGGCTGCACTTATGGAAAGACTTCAATTATTCCTACCTCATCATCGTTCCCCCATCAAAAAAGAAACTCGCCGAATCCCTTCTTGGCGAGAGCTTAGACGAAAAAACGGCTTGGAATAACGCAAAAATGCGCGCAGAATCCGAACTAGCCAAAAATCCATCCGACTATCGAGCGCACTACAATCTGATTACCGCCCTCTACTACCTCGACGATTATGCGGGCACCGTACGCGAATTCGAGAAAACCGCGAAGTCGCTCACCGCGCACAAGCTCTGGTACCAAATGGAGCCGATAGAAGCATACTACAAGCTCGGGAAGTACGACCGCGTCATCGAACTCGCGGATAGCGTCATTAACGCGAACAACAAGTCAGTATCGGAGCTCTACGTTCTGAAAGGAAATATTTACAAGAGCCGCGGAGATACTAATTCCGCGCGCGCCGAATATGAAAAAGCTCTCTACTACAACAAGAATCTCCAATCCGCCAAAGATGCATTGGCATCGCTCGGCGGATAGTTCGCCATATTTGTTAATTCAATTGAATTAACAAATATGGATTTGCAATCCGCCAAAGATGCGCTCGCGCAATTAGATGCGTAAAGATATTTCCTGATGCGGAAAGCGCCGGTTCTGATTTAACATCAGAAAACCGCCTGTGATACAATCAGAAAATGGATGCACCGAAGTACAGGTCCCTGTTAATGCGAATCATATATGTAACGCTTCAGGCGATAGCAATCGCCGCTGTTGTGTACGGCGGATACAGGTTCTATCTGCTCAACAGCACATACGACGTATTAGAGAAATCTAACGCCAATTTACAATATGAGTTTGCAATACTGAACGACAAACTCAAGGCCTCCACCGCCCTCAATGATGACCTGAAGACGCTGCTGCTTGCGCGGCAACAGGAGAAAGACGCAATGGGAGAGCAGGTGCAATCGCTCTCAACTACGGTACAGACTCTGGACAAGCTGGCAAATACCGATAAGGAACTTTTGGAAAAATATTCTTCGGTATATTTCCTGAATGAAAATTATGTTCCGAAAGATTTGACTCCCATAGACGCGGCATATCAGAACCGCCCGGAGAAACCCGAATTAATTATCGCAGGCGTTCTTCCTCACCTGACACAACTGCTTCGGGCGGCAACTGCCGCCAATATGCCCCTGCAGGTTCTTTCGGGATACCGCTCATACGGACAACAATCGGCGCTCAAATCTAAATACTCAATCACGTATGGCTCCGGAACCGCCAATGCATTCTCGGCCGACCAAGGGTATTCGGAGCACCAGCTCGGCACGACGGTAGATTTCACGACCCCCGCAATCGGCGCCTCCCTCGCCGGCCTTGATAAAACCGCGGAATATGCGTGGCTTGCCGCTCACGCCCATGAATACGGCTTCAGCCTTTCGTATCCGAGAAACAACGCGCACTTTGTATTTGAGCCGTGGCACTGGAGATATGTCGGGCGCGAGCTCGCAAAGAAACTGCATGACGAAAATAAAGCGCTTTACGATTTGGACCAGCGCGATATTAATACCTACTTGCTGAAATTCTTTGATTAGCTGCGGTATCCCGCCAAACCTGTCTGTTTCGAGTGGCTAGTCCCTAGAAGCTAGAAGCTGTTCTATCGTAATATTCAAACAGCGCCTTGATGCCGGCGAGATTCCGCTCCCACTCAATAGTCTCGTGAGTTTTGAGTTCCACGGTAATCGCCGGAATGCCGATGGATGCGAGCCATCCTTCGGAATCCCCCGCCACCTCGTACGCATCAAAAGATATTGCCGGCCTGTATCCCGAAGCATTGGCGTATGCATTCATAATATCCAGCGTCGCAGGCAGAATTCCTTCCTCGCACTCTGATGCATACACGGCGTTGGCCTGCGAGTGCCAAAAGATAACCGCATCCGGATGAGTTTCAGAAATGAAGCTTCGCAAAACCCGCGCTTCCGGCTCGGAGAAGGCCTCTCCACCCGCGCTCACCGTTTTACTCCTCCACGTGGCTTCCGGTTTCCATTTGCAATCAAAATTGCGGTTGAGGTCCACACCGTTCGCATTAAATCGCCCCGATTCCAGTATTGTTTTGTCCGTGGATACGTCCGCAATTTCAAAACGCCCCTCTTTGCCGGTTACTTTGAAAACTCCGTCCGGATTAAGAGAAGGAATCACGGTAACGGTCAGATTCTTTGGGATTGCTTCAGGGTTGCTTTCCAAATAATCCATAAATGTGTACGCCAGAAGCACGCTGTTCCACTCGTATCCGCCGTGCATACCGCCTACAAAAGCGAGATGTTGCTGCCCTTTCCCACCTGTCTGCGCCGAGGCTTCGGCAGGCAGGTACGTGTAACTTTCTATTTTCCGCCCTTCCATCGAGGTGCCGATTACTTTGTACGTTGGCCCGCTTTTCACGGCCGCCGCGGGCGCAATTTCCGGCGCCTTCTTGTAGAGTGCGACAAACGCGGCCACGCCAATGAGAATCGCGAGGACACAAGAACCTGCGATGACCTCTTTCCTTCTCAAAAATAACGGCATTCTATATTCTGTTCGCTAATCGCTATACGCTATACGCTATACGCTATACGCTATACGCTATACGCTATACGCTTACCTCGCGTAGTACGCGAGCAATGCGTCAATGCCTTTCTGGTTCTTTGCCCACTCGGTATCCGTGTGGTTGGTAAGGAGCACGCTGATTGCGGGAATGTTTTGCTTGGCGAGCCAGTTCACCATGTCGCCGGTGATTTCGTAGAAATTAAAACTTTGGTATGCGGGGTATCCGGAAGCGTCCGCAAACTTCTTCGTAAGCGTGTTCGTCTCCGGCAGGACGCCGTTGTGGCAACTTGATGCAAACACCCCGCCGGCGGAGGAGTACCAGGTGACAACGGCGCGCGGCTTGCTTGTTTCTACATAATTCTTTACTGCCGCGCTTTCCGGCTCGGAAAATGCCGCGCTTCCCCCGCTCACATCTTTAGTTTGCCACTTGCCTGTAGTTTGCCAATCGCAGTCAAAATTACGGTTGAGGTCCACGGTATGCGCATTAAAGCGGCCTGCTATCTGCAGGTCTTGCGAGGCGGGCACATCCGCCGCCGCAAAACGGGTTGAGGTACCGACGGTCTTGTTGAGGCCGTCCGGATTCAGTACCGGTATGACGGTTACTTTTACATTTGCGGGCAGAGCGGTCAGGCTTGCTTTTAGATAATCCATCAGCTCGTATGCGACGAGAACCGTATTCCATTCGTATCCGCCGTGTATTCCGCCGATGAAGAGAAGTTCCGTGTCGCCGGTGCCGAAATGATACGCGGTGATGTCGCGGCCTTCCACGGATTTGCCGATAACTGTTTCGGTCGTACTGCTCGCAACCATTGAACCATCGTTCGCAGCGGTTGCCGCGGGCTGATTAGCCGCATCTCCGCTATTCAGACCCTTGATGAAGAAATAACCGCCAACACCCACGACAATAATAACTACCAACGCAATAATTGTATTTTTCATATGCATTAATTCTACCACAATCTGTGAGAGAGGCGGTTGCTTTTTTCCTATACGCTAATCGCTATACGCTATACGCTATACGCTCGTCGCTATTCTAAACCGTCCCGAAACGGCGTCTGTCGTAGAGGAGCGAGAGAAACGCGAGTACCGCAAAGATGAACGGTATCCAGTAACCGGGCAAGTAGAGCTGTGCCATTTCCCACAGACTTATCCACCGTATTGAAACCGAGCCCGAAACAGTCGCGACGTTATCAAGCAGCGCCTTGTCTTGCGTCTTTACCGCCGTTTGCCAATCTTGCGCGTATTTGATATTTGCATCCGCATTCTTCAACTGTGATGCATACGATGCGTTCTCATTCGTAATCTGCTGATTCAGCGATACCAAGCTGTTTGAAATATCTTGTATCTGGGCCTCTACTTGCGGCGTCTGGGCTTGGGCCCGCAGGGAGACCAACATCTGCGTATAGGTATCTATCTGTGATTGGAGCGACTTCACTGCGCTCGCGTGCGCGTTCACTATTCTTTCTCTGGCCGCTTTGTAATCGGCAAGGTTGCTGTCGGCCTGCTTTTGCTGTTCCTCTATGCTTAGCTTCTGCGGCAAAAGATTTTGGGATGAAATATTGACCTCCAGAAACCGGCTGCCCACCAGACCCTCAAGTTCGTCGCGGAACGCCTCAAACTTGCTCTGGGGCACCGCGAAGCCCACATAGCCGTATTTCAGAGAACTTGATTCATTGTCAATACGGCCGTCGTATCCGCGCACGGTCGTCACCACCCTGCGCGTGAGCCCCTGCACATCGCGCGTCTGCATATTGGCGCCATACGTCACTTTCAGGAATTCCCGCGTGTCAGTGACGGGGACATCAGGATTCGGATATGGATACGGGTAGTAGTCGGGGCGCATCATGCCTCCCCCTTTGTAGGAAACATTGGATACGCTTGTGTCCATCATGGGCGCGCCGGCCGATGGCGGCACCGCCTCTGTAGTACCGGAATATCCAACTCCTCCCATAATAGGTATCGGATACCCCCTACTCGGACCGGAAATTGCGAAGAATGTTCCGACGGCGAGGAGCGCAAGCACAATCGTGAGCCACGAGATGTGCTTCGGCAGGAAATTTCGTAGGGTCGGTTGTTCGTCAGCCATATATAGATACTATCACAATTACTGCATTGAACTAGAAACTAGTTCCTAGCACCTAGAAGCTTCTCTAACACGCTCCCCCTCCCGCGTATTGTGTATTGGTTCAAAAAGAAGAATTCAGTGGCCCCTACTGTGCCGGGTGGGCAGTAATTGAGGAAGGATACCTGACACCGTTTTCCCAAGTAAGTAATTAAGAATTGGCTTTGACAGTGGTCAGCCCTAGCCAATCATCTTTTCCAATTCTCAACTGAGTGACTTCCTCAATTACTGAAACACCTATAATCATTCCGACTGAGGTTAACGATAGATGCTTGAGCTGTTTGGTGTTCCAAGCGTCAATCAGTTCAGGCCCCATAAAGCACTCTGTTTTTATCGTCTCGAGTGCTTCGTCCTCATTCATTCCTTTTGTGTCGTAGAGAGGTATTATCTTTCCAACCAAAGCAGTGTCGATACCTTTTGATTGCCTTATTATTTCCTCAAACCACACCTTACTTGCTCCGAAGCGCAAGTTGCCATTCTTTTCGTAGAACAAACCAAAAACTGCAGATGCTTTTATTTCAGCAAACAGTGGCTCATCGGGAGCAATGGGTTTAAGAAATAGATTTCCATATTTTGCTTTGATTGTCTGCACGAGACCCGTTTCAAAAGGGCTCACACTCCCGCAGCCACTATAGGAAATATGCTGGAGATCAGATTGCTGGAAATTTAGTGGTAATACATGAGCCAATAGGGTCTTTTTACCAGCGTTGTATTGATCCCACGTGGGAATATTCTTTTGAGACACAGACCCAATATCGCATTGGAGGGCAAGCATCTTTATCTGCCTGTCAGTAAGCTTCGCAACGGTCTCTAGCGCTTCGTTGTATACGATCTCGCCAAAATCCGTTTTTGTATTGAGCCTGTCACCTAAAAGAGATGCCAGTAACTTGCGTTTTTCGCCTGACTCCATGCGTCCTGCGGCAATGAGCGACTTCTTTGCCATGTATTGAAAGTCAGGCTTTTCTACCGACCTCTTCAGCTCTTCAACATCGCTAGCGATAACCTCAAGTCTTGACTGAAAGTTTCTCAAGAAGTCCACTTGGTGTTCCTGTGCCTCCTCTTTTGATTTTGAAGAAAGCTCCCCAA
>JAUYLR010000107.1 GCA_030698935.1 bacterium | reverse complement strand
CACAAGGGTGGAAATTAGATTGGAAACGTTTCCGCGTGTACCTGCAAGAGAAATACGGCGTCACAAAGGCGTATCTGTTCATCGGGTATGTTGAAGGGAACACTGAGTTATACACCTCTTTGCAAGACGCCGGGTTTCTCTGCATATTCAAGCCGACACTGACATATAAAGACGGAACGACGAAAGGAAATTGCGATGCCGAGCTTGTTTTGCAGGCAATGATTGAGTATGGAAATTACGACAAAGCGGTCATAGTTACGGGTGACGGCGATTTTTATTGTCTCGTGAACCATCTGCTAGAAAAAGAAAGACTCTCCGTGCTACTTATTCCTGACAGATTGAGATTTTCAGCGCTATTAAAGTTCAAAGAATTCCGGCACTATCTTCGGTTTATGAACGATCTGAGAGAGAAGATCGAGTATAAAAAGAAAAGGCCCCACAAGGACGGGACCTCGTAGGGTTATCTTCTCCGTTGGTGATGCACACAGTATATACATACTCATAGTGAAGTCAATATGAAACTCTTAATTTGCGCGCAGGCAGTGGACCTTAACGACCCCGTCCTCGGTTTTTTCCACTCGTGGATAACGGAGATATCTAAAAGATGCGAGTCGGTTCATGTCATCTGTTTGAAAGAGGGAAGGCATGCATTGCCTGCGAACGTCTCCGTACATTCGCTCGGCAAGGAGCATGTATACCGTATACCATATACCATATACCGTATACGATTCGTGCAACGCATACGATACGTGTTCCGCTTTTGGAGCTACATATGGAAATTGAGAGGAGAGTACGATTCCGTATTGGTGCACATGAATCAGGAGTACGTACTTTTGGGCGGGAAATTCTGGTGGCTCTTGGGGAAACGCATTATTCTCTGGCGCAATCACAAGATGGGGTCGCTCTGGACGCATATCGCCGGATTGTTTGCCCACAAGGTGTGTTACACCTCTCCATCCGCGTACGTGTCGTCTTTCAGAAATGCGGTAAAGATGCCCATCGGCATTGACACGGATTTCTTCAAGCCGAAAGGAACCGCCGACCCTCGTTCGCTACTATTTCTCGGCCGCCTTGATGCGGTAAAAAACCCGGATGTTTTTCTGCGCGCGATGGACATTCTCCGGCGCGACGGAAATGCGGCCCATGCGGATGTCTACGGAGACCCGACACCGGGGCGCGAAGATTTTGCCCGCAAGCTGAAAGCGGACTTTGCCTCGCTCAAGCGGGTCTCGTTCCACGCGGCAGTACGGAACAGCGACACCCCGGCGCTTTACAACGCGCATGCTATCTATGTGAATCTGACACCCTCCGGCAGTTTTGATAAAACGATAGGCGAGGCGATGGCCTGCGGTTCCGTTGTCGTTGTCGCCAATGATGCCGTGCGCGATGCCGTTCCTCCGGCATTTCTTGTTGACGTTCAATCTGTTGAATCCGTTGCCGCCGGTTTGCGCGCGGCGCTCGCTTTGTCCGATGGCAAGCGGAAAGAGCTCGCAAGCCAAATGCGAGAGTACGTCGTCCAAGAACACTCGCTCGCATTGCTCGCATCCCGTTTATTTGCGCTATATAATCCTGCGGCGTAAAAACAGCCAACATGATTAAACCCTTGAAACAAGCGCTTATTTCAGTTCTGTCGCTGTTTCCGGCACGGCTTCCCGCGCTCTCAATTCTCATGTACCACTCCGTCTCGGATTCGGACGCTTTCTTTGCGGTCGCTCCCAAGAAGTTTGAACAGCAGATGAAATTCATTCGCGATGCCGGTTTTGATTGTGTCTTTGCGTCGGAAATTCCTGAACGCATGCACAACGGGAAGCTGGCGCGCACCGTGTGCGTAACATTTGATGACGGGTATGAAGACGTCTACACAAACGCATTTCCCGTACTGAAATCTCTCGGCATAAAGGCGACGGTCTTTCTCATTACGAATCAAATCGGCGGTTCGTATACCAACAGCGAGGGGCGCACGTTCCAGCTTCTCCGGCGCGAACAAATAGAAGAAATGCGCGCGAGCGGGCTCGTGGAGTTTATGCCGCACGGACATACGCACCGGAAGCTCCACGGGCTCGCCCCGCACGAGCAGGAAAAAGAAATAACGCTCTCCCGCGACACGATCAGGAATCTGACGGGTTCCGTCCCGCAGATTTTCGCGTATCCGCGCGGACGCACGACGCCCGCCATCGCGGAACTTTTGAAACGGCTCGGCTTCAGTCTTGCATTGGGGGTTATTCCCGGATTAGTCCGCCGGACATCCGATTTATACAATCTTCCGCGAAATGCCGTTGATGCGCAGGTAGATTTCCGTGAATTCAAGTTCAAGCTTTCCGGCGCAGTAGAATGGTATGAAGCCATCGCCCGCCGCATAAAATAGCAACAATCGTATGCGTGTCCTCTATGTAACAAATGCGCGATTGCCGACGGAGAAGGCGCACGGTTTGGCGATTGTAAAAACATGCGAGGCGCTTGCGCATGCCGGACACACCGTTCTACTCATCGCGCCGGAGAGGCACAACCCGCTCTCGGAAGATATGTTTTCGTATTACGGCATCACCAAGAATTTTTCTCTCAAGAAACTTCCCACACTGAATCCGGCAGGGGGGAGAGTAGGATTTCTTATGCAGGAAATTTCATTCGCTATACATGCGGCATTGTACCTGCGCGGTAAAGAGGGGATTATCTACAGCCGCGACGATGTTGTCCTCTGGATATTGTGGCTCTTCGGACACCGGCGTTTTATCTGGGAATCACACACTGGCGGATGGAACTTTTGCGCACGCACCGTTGCGCGCAAAGCACATGCGCTTGTCGTAATATCGGAGGGCCTCAAAGATTTTTATGTTGCAGGCGGGATTTCTGCCGGCAAAATTGCCGTCATACCGAGCGCCATTGATTTGGAACAATTCGCGCGGCCCGAAAGCAAGAGCGACGCGCGCAAACGGCTCGGTTTACCGCTTGACGGAAAAATCGCGCTATATATAGGCCGTTTTGACGGATGGAAGGGAAGCAACACGCTGTTTGAAGCGTCAAAACTTCTACCTAGAGATGTGCGCATCGTGGCAATCGGCGGCGAGCCGCATGAAGTGTCGGCGCTCAAGGCGCGCTATCCGCACGTCATTTTCCCCGGATTCAGGCCGTACAGAGAGCTTGCGGACAACCAATCTGCGGCAGATGTGCTTGTCGTTCCCAATACCGGAAAAGACGTGATATCGGCGCGATTCACTTCGCCCTTGAAGCTGATTGCCCATATGGCCTCTGGTCGGCCCGTTGTCGCATCCGACTTGCCGAGCATCAGGGAAATCACGGGAGATGATGCGGCGGTGCTCGTGGCGCCCGACGACGCGGAGGCGCTTGCCGGCGGAATCAAAAAAGTTCTTGCCGACGCACTCTTAGGAGAGCGGCTTGCGAAACGCGCGCTTGAAAAGGTGGAGCGGTACACATGGAAAGCCCGCGCGGCGGCAATCACCGGACTGCTCGCAAACGTTTCGTAATCTAAATTCTTTTCCGGTAAAAAGCGACGGTTTTCCGTATGCCTTTCTCAAAGCTTACGCGCGGTTTCCATCCGAGTTCGCCTGCGATTTTCTTGTTTGAAAGCGCGTACCTGAAATCATGTCCCGGCCTGTCGGTCACATACTCAATTTCTTTCTCGGTCTTGCCGAGTATTTTGAGCAGAATTTTCGTTAGTCCCAGATTGGTGTGCTCCTCTCCGCCGCCGATATTGTAGATTTGTCCGTTTTTTCCTTTCCGGAACACGAGGTCGGTCGCGCGGGCGTTGTCTTCCACGTACATCCAGCTCCTGATGTTTTTTCCCGTCGCATACAGAGGCACTTTTTTCCCCTGAAGCAGAAAGTTGATGAACTTCGGTATGAGTTTTGTCGCATCTTGCCCCGGCCCGTAGTTGTTGGAACTTCTGGTTATCACGCCGGGGAGCCCGTAGGTTTGCATATACGAGAGCAGTAAAAGTTCCGCGCCCGCTTTTGAGGCGCTGTACGGATTACGCGGATGATAGGGAGATTCTTCGGTGAACGGCGCCGCATTCAGCTTCAGGTCGCCGTAGACTTCATCGGTTGAAATCAGGTGGAACCTAGCTACTTTGTAGTCGCGCGCGAGTTGCAGGAGATTGTTGGTACCCTCCACATTCGTTTTAATGCATAGCCCAGGGTCTGTGATGCTGTGGTCCACGTGTGTCTCGGCCGCGAAGTGGATGATATGTGTCGGTTTGTATGTATCAAATATCTGCGTCATCGCGGGCATGTCGCAGATATCCGCTTTCTCAAATGCGTAATTTTTCTTTTTTTGCACGGTGATGTTGCGCAAATCGGCCGCGTACGTCAGCGCGTCAACATTGATGAAAAGTTCCCGTGGATATTTCTTGACGGCATAATTAAGATAATTACTGCCGATAAATCCGGCGCCACCAGTCACAAGATTCCTTCTCCGGTACTTATTTGTCATGGAGCGAGCGTTTTTCCATAAACACAGACGCTTTGTGTAAAGCCTCAATGTTGCCGATATCAAACCATTCTTTCTTGAGCATGTGCGAATGCAAAGCGCCCTCTGCCAAGTACAGCGCATTCACAGACGTTATCTCGTACTCACCGCGTGCGCTCGGCGGAATTCTCCGTATCTTATCAAAAACGCTGTTGTCATATATATACAGCCCCGTAACCGCGAGATCCCCTTTGGGTTTCTGGGGCTTTTCCTCAAGGCTGATTATCTTTCCCTTACTGTCCACTTCCGCGATGCCGAAGCGCTTCGGGTCGGGAACCTTCTTTAAAAATACCGTAGCTCCCTTTTTGAAGTTCCTGATGGCAGGCGCTATATCATCCACGAATATATTGTCGCCCAGAAAGAGAACACAGTTATCATCGCCTATGTAATCCTCCGCAATGAAAAGGCCGTAGTCGATGCCGTTCGGCTCGTTTTGTATCCCGTACAC
>JAUYLR010000106.1 GCA_030698935.1 bacterium | reverse complement strand
ATGTACCACGGTCTGAACTTCCGCGACTTCTAACGGGATGAAGATTCTTATTGTCACTGGTATCTTTGAACCCGAAAGCGGAGGCCCCGCGGTCTATGCGGCGAAGATTGCAGAAAAGCTTTCTGTAGCTGGTAATACAGTTTCTGTACTCACATATTCCCCCAAGGAAAGGTATGATTTTGATGCACAATATAAATTTTCGCTCAAACGCATCGTGCGCGGAAATAAACTCCTAAACCGCATAAAAATGTTTTTCGCGGCTCTTTCTCGCGCGCGGGAGAATGACATTGTCTATATGCTTGATTGGTTTGCAGCGGGACTACCAGCTGCGCTCGCGTCACGCATCCGCCGTGTACCTTATGTGGTGCGAGTAGGCGGTGATTATTTATGGGAGCAGAAATATCTTGAATCTAATGCTACGCCTGTTTCACTCTCGGATTTTTATGAGCGCGGTTTATACGCTCGGTTTTTGTACAAGCCATTTTTCTGGGCAATTCGTTCTGTGCTTTCACACGCGAGCAAGGTTATTTTCAATTCAGATAAACAGCAGGGTATCTACGTCCGATTTTATGGATTATCTAACACGGCGACTGTCTACAATCCCGTTCCTAGGCTAGAAACCACAGGGATTGTGCGCGGGATGGCTACCCATGAATTTGTATACTGCGGGCGTTTTATTGTGATGAAAAACCTGACGGCACTTATTCGCGCCTTTGCAAAAGCAAGGATTCCGGCGGATTATTCCCTTGTATTAATTGGAGATGGTCCGCGGTGGGAAGAGCTGGCTCGGCTAGTAGAAACACTCGGGCTTAAAACGCGTGTAAAAATACAGCACAGCATGCACTTGCCCGATTTGCTGGAGCGTATCAAGAATTGCCGTGCTTTTATATTGCCAAGCTGGACAGATATTTCTCCGAATCAGGTATACGAAGCTCTCGCAATAGGACTTCCCGCTGTTGTCACCAAAGAAAATTATCTAAGCATTCACGATAGTTTGCCCGAAATGATTGACCCGACATCCGTCGCCGACATTGCTTCAAAATTGGAAATGCTTGCCGACGATGTGCGGTATAAGAAATTCGCAGAGGCTTTTACATCCATCACATTTGCCCATGATTGGGATGATGTGGTGCGCCAGCATCTGGAGATTTTCAAGAAAATTGCAAACGTATGAACATTCTCCAAATCGGTTCGGACAGAACAATATTTGATGAGAAGAGCGCTTCAGCTTCGCGCATGCGCGCGTATGGAAAGCGCTTTGGCGCGCTAGAGATGATTATTTTCTCTCTTCACGAGCACAGGGTGAAAGAGGCAGCGTTAAGCGAGTACGCGCACGCACACGCGACTAATTCTTTTTCCCGCTTCTTGTATGTGTGGGATGCGATAGGGCTCGCGTTGCGATTGCCGAAGCCTGATATAGTTTCCGTGCAAGACCCGTTTGAAGCAGGAATTACGGGCTGGATTATCGCCCGCCTGCGCGGCGCCACGCTCCATGTGCAGGTGCACACGGATTTTCTTTCTCCGGAATTTGCCCGTCTCTCATTTCTGAACCGGTTCCGCGTGCTGATTGCAGGCTTCGTTTTGCGCCGCGCTTCCCGCGTGCGCGTCGTTTCGGAGCGCATTAAGCGCAGTATTGATGCGCGATACAAACTACGCGCGAGTGTTTCAGTTCTTCCCATTTTTGTGGACGTGGAAAAATACAGAAATACACAGCTTGGCCCGAAGCTCGCGGCGCGCGAGCACCTGTTCGCGGTGAAAGTGCTCGTAGTGTCGCGCCTTGAGCCGGAAAAAAATGTCGGGCTTGCCATACACGCGTTTGCCAAAGCCGCACTGGAAAAATCCTGCCTCATCATCATCGGCGAGGGGAGTGAGAAGGAGAAACTTCACACAATGGCGAAACAACGGGGAATCGCCAAGTGGGTTTTCTTTGAGGGGCGTACTGACCCCGCACAGTACTACAAAATGGCAGACCTCGTCCTTGCCCCGTCGCGCTATGAGGGATACGGCATGGTGATTGTGGAAGCGCTTGCATCCGGCACGCCCGTGATTTCCACCGACGTCGGCGTCGCACGCGAAGCGGGCGCGATTATTGCGGAAGAAGATGATTTTGCGAAAGCGATTACCGCATGGCACGAGAGTGGTCCGAAGGAAGGGAAGTTACAGAACTATCCGTACAAGAATTTTGATGAATATGTTCAGGCGTACTGCAAAGACATAGAATCCTCAAAGGCCGGCAGTCAAACATAGGGGATAGATTAAACATCTTCCGTTGGAAATTCGCCTAGATATTCGCCGATGGCACGATATTCCTTTCTCTACGCCATGGCGTAGAGAAAGGAATATTAAGAAATCCAAAACCAGAACAAATTATTTCAGGTCAAAGTGCCGCCTAATCCACGCATCGTTCTCAATTGAGTCAACGACGGCATACAGTAAATCTTTTCCAATGTGCTTATCCGATTTCACGAGCGTAATCAATTCTTCGCAGTCGTAGGGGAAAAGCCATACGCTGTTTTGCAGGCGCAAAAACCCGCACTCGCGCAGAATGTGGCGTACGCTGTCCCGCATAGTCTTGCGCTTTTGCGGTATGTCAAACATGACTAGGCGGTAGCGCTTGTCCCATCGCTTGCCATGCATGGCTTCAAGCCGCGCTTTTTCTTGCTCAAGCGCAAGAGCGCGCTTACCGGCATCGGTAATTTCAATCCATTTCTTTCCGTTCTTTTCAACAAACCGTACATATCCCTTAATTGCGAGGCGAGAAGCGGCTGTACGAGCCTGAAAGGCGAGCTTGTAGCGCTTTTTTCCCATGATGCGCGGGAGTGCTTGGAAAATATTTGGCGCAATCATTGTGACAGCGAGAATACCCGCAACTCCGATAGTAGCTAGAACTGCTCCCTGAATATTTCTTCTTCTGCGTCTTTTATCCGCAATCCGTTCAACATTTCCCATATTCCATATTATACGCCATGGCGTAGAGTATGGAATATGGTTTTTGTGGATATGCTTGTGCATACGTAGAAAGAAAGAATAACGATGAAAAATCATGGATAACAACGCCGGGTAACGAGGGATGGGGAAAACATCAACGGGTCGCGTTGTTTGGTGTGATAATCAAGAACATATGCGCAGAGGTCGGGCGGTCAATTTCAACAATCGTGCGGCGGGCACTGTGCTGTGTCTTCTTGTTACATCCGGCTTGTTTTCGCTGCCCTTTGTGGCGAGCGCACAGGAATTTATGCTGACCTTTGAGCCGACGTTCCGGGCGGAACATGCCGGCATCTCCATCTACAACGGAAATCCCGTTGATATACATATGTTTCCGGAGATTGCCACGATTCGTTCCTCGCAACTGAGCGCGGTAAACGGCGCATGGATTATTGAAGAACTTCGGGCGTGGGGACATGACGTGCCAAGCGAGAGGGCTGTGTACGTTATTGCACGGATAGATCCTGATAGTGGCAAAATTGAAGGCGGCACTGCAATCCTCGGGCAAAATTATGATGTTGCCCATTTCGCTTTTAACGAAAGTGCCACGACGACGCACTCGGGCTCGTTTTCAATTCCGATTCTGGGCGAATCTGAAACGACATCGGGCAGGTATAAGATTTTTGCTGCAGAGTTGCCGGAGACAAAAGATGTGTACGACCCCGAAACAGACACGCACACAATCTCGGCATATACCGACGAAGATGCGGGGGAATTTCTTGAGAGAGGTCCCATGAATGCAGGCCCCTATGCCCCTGTCTCGTACTCAACTCTTCCGGCGATATTTGATTACGTTAACGACGGCCTGCCTCCGTGCACGGAAAATTGTTTTTCCAATGTGTTATTTTTGCCGGGCATTGAATCAAGCAGGCTCTATTGGATAGATGTTCTGGGCGGCGGCGAGAAGAAACTCTGGGAGCCGGGGGTTAATGACGATTTGCACGATTTGTATCTTAATTCGCAGGGGGAAAGCATCCGCGATAATGTGTATGCGAAGAAAAGCGGCGTCATAGACGAACTGCCGGGCGGAAAAAACGTTTATAAATCTCTCATCGCGAAAATGGATGACCTGAAAGTGAAAAAAGACATCAATGACTGGGAGGCAGTGCCGTATGACTGGCGCTTGTCGCTTGACGACACGCTAGGCAGCGGCAGATATTTCAGCAGCGGACAGATTTATTACTCCGGCACTTTCGCGGCCACGACCACGCCATACATCATTCAAGAACTCCGGCACCTCGCCAGATCTTCCAAGACGGGAAAAGTTACAGTAATTGCACACTCCAATGGCGGGCTTGTTGCGAAACGGCTCACAGCAATACTCGGTGCCGAAGCTTCGCAACTCATAGACAAAATGATTTTTGTCGCCGTTCCGCAGGCGGGAACCCCAATGGCTATCGCGGCAGGCCTGCATGGATACGAACAGCAGCATTTGGGCGGACTCATAAACTCCGAGGCGGAAGCCCGCACGTTCTCAAGCACGACACCAATGCTGTATAACCTTTTGCCCAGTGCGCAATATTTCACATATGTAGATGACCCCGTCGTGCAATTTGATTCCTCGCTTCCTGATTGGATTGCGAAATACGGCGCCGCGATT
>JAUYLR010000097.1 GCA_030698935.1 bacterium | reverse complement strand
GGCTTGAAAATCGGCCGACCGCTCCGAGCCGGGGACCGAGCGAAAAGTTTAAAAACAAAGACGTTGCGAGGGATCTATGGGTCGCCATTTTGCAACGGGTTCAAAAGGACACTCCGCAAGATCTCGCGTTCGCAATTATTGAGGCGGATAAGCTTATTGACACCATATTGAAGAGTAGCGGGTTTGCCGGTGAGACGATGGCCGAACGAATGAAGCGCATCAATCCGCATCAACTCACTTCGGTTGAAGATCTCTGGGAGGCGCATAAGATCAGAAACGACATCGTGCACACTCCCGGGTATGTGGTGACCCATGAACTCGCTAAAAAAGTTTTGCGAAATTACGAAAAAGTTCTTAAAGAACTTGAAGCGATCTAGAGCGAGGCGGATTTTTCGCCGGGAAATCCGACTCCTTGAGCACTTCTTTCGGCGAGCAATTATCAAGTTCAAGCTTTGGCGCTCCCGAGCGATAATTTAGCGTGCTCCGCGGAAAAGGAAATTGCCGCTTTTTTGAATTTATGGTATAATGGTATACTAAAAATAAGTTAGGATACGGGAAAGTAATCATGGAATCCGACACAGCATACTTTGCAAAAACAAATTTTCGCGGAACCGACAAAATGTTCGGTATTATGAAGCATGACCGGCGCCAACATATGTATGTGATTGGAAAGACGGGAACCGGAAAATCGGTACTGATGAAAAATATGGCCATTCAGGATATCAAGAACGGCCACGGACTCGCTATTATTGATCCTCACGGAGAATTTGTTGAAGAGGTGCTCGCGTCAATTCCTCCTGAGCGGGCCGACGATGTTATTTATTTCAATCCCGCCGACCATGATTTTGCAATAGGATTTAACGTTCTGGAGGTCACCGATCCGCGGTATAAGCATCTTGTGGCATCGGGGCTGATGGGAATTTTTACAAAAATTTGGGCGAATGTCTGGTCAAGTCGCATGGAATACATTCTGAACAATTGTATTCTCGCGCTCATAGATACTCCCGGATCAACGCTTTTAAGCATTCCCCGTCTTTTGGTTGACAAAGAGTATCGTGAAAACATAGTCGCGAATGTTACCGATCCGGTCGTGAAATCGTTTTGGATTCATGAGTATTCCGCGTACAACGAACGCTTTCGTTCGGAGGCAATCGCGCCGATTCAAAACAAAGTCGGACAATTTCTTTCCACGCCTCTCATTCGTAATATCGTCGGCCAGTCAAAAAGCACGATTGATATTGATAAGGTTATGAACGAGGGAAAGATTCTTCTGGTGAACGTTTCCAAGGGACGCATCGGAGAAGACAATTCGGCGCTTCTTGGCGCCATGATTATTACGAAGATCCAGCTGGCGGCTATGGAGCGGGTCAAAGTTTCCGAGGATCAGCGCAAGGATTTCTTTTTGTATGTTGACGAGTTTCAAAACTTCGCGACGGAAAGCTTCGCCTCTATCCTTTCGGAAGCGCGCAAGTACCGCCTTAATCTGATTATCGCCCATCAGTATACGGGGCAACTCGTTACCGATCAGAGCACGGCGGTGCGCGACGCGGTTTTCGGAAATTGCGGAACCATGATTGTGTTTCGCGTTGGCGCGGCCGATGCGGAGCTTCTTGAACCGGAATTTGAACCGGAATTTCTTATCCAGGATATTGTCAGTCTTCCGAATTATCATATTTATACGAAGCTCATGGTCAATGGAGTGACTTCGCGTCCTTTTTCGGCGACGACGCTCGCGCCGATTCAGGTGGATCGTTCGCCCGAGATTGTAGATGTGATTATTGAAAATTGCCGGAAGAATTATTCGCGTCCGCGTGTTGACGCGGAGAGTGAAATAAATAATTGGGCATCTCAAGGGGGGTCTCCTTCAAGCGATAAGTTTTCATCCTCCGGGCCACCCCGGCGAGCTTTTCAAGAGCGGGAGTCTTCCGCTCCACGACGATTTGAGCCTGCCCCTGTTCAACCTCCGAGACCGGCTTCTCGTCCGGTGAGCCCCGCCCCTCCCGCGGGCCACGCTTTATCGGGCAATTTGGGAAATCAGAACATTGAACTTAATGAATCATCGCCACGCCCCGACTCTCATGGAAATGCCTTGCCTGTCGGCATGGATTGGCGTCCGCCTCCCGGGCGGGAGAAGCCATCGGCGCCGACCCAATCGTCATCCCCATCCAAGGGCTTGTCTAGCGCACCGTCGCCCAAGGGTTCGCCTCCGGATTTTCGTCCGCATTCTAAGAATTTTGTACTCCCGGGCGGCGCAGAGAAGCAGGAATCGCGCAGCCCTGTGCGCCCCGCGCTGAATACATCGGCAAAGACCCCAATGAGAAAAGAAGGCTTGCCCGGTACGTTAGCGCCTAAAGGCTTGCCCGGAACGCATCCGCCCCAAGGAGAGTGAGGCGAAGGTGCTCGTGGTGGGTGCCGGGCCGGCTGGTCTGGAGGCCGCCCTGTGGCTGGGGAGGCGCGGCTACGAGGTGGTGCTCGCAGAGGCCTCGCGAACCCTGGGTGGAAGGGTGGCCCGAGAGGCCCGACTACCCGGCCTCGCCGAGTGGGCGCGGGTGGTCGATCACCGTGTCGTCCAGCTCGAGAAGTTGCCCAACGTGATGGTCACGAGGGAGAGCCCGATG
>JAUYLR010000092.1 GCA_030698935.1 bacterium | reverse complement strand
GCTATTTCAATAGACCAAAAATCCCGCTCCAACAACCCACGTTCTACTGTCGCCACGATTACGGAAATCTATGATTACCTGCGCGTGCTATACGCACGAGTCGGGAAGCCACACTGCCTTACCTGCGGGCGGGAAGTAAAGAAACATACAAACGAAGAAATCCTTGAGTCCGTCTTAAAAATTGTAGATAGTGCAAAAAAACACCAAATTGAGCCATTGAAACCCACGAGGTTTCACCTCGTGGGTAAAGCCAAGGAGAAATCTCTCACAAAGAATGTTTCGCTCGCGAGGGTCACAATCACATCGCCGGTTGTCGTCGGTAGAAAAGGTGAGTACTATCAGATGCTGTATGACCTGCTCAATAAAGGTTTTGAGAAAGTCATCGTAGACGGAGAGGAAAAGAAACTGCGAGAGAGAATAACTCTTGAAAAGAATCACAAACATGATATTGACGTCATCGTTGACGAAATATTCGTGTCGGAATTTACTGATGACGCAAAAGCCGCGCGTGAGCGCGCATCTGAAGCGATTGAGCGGGCGCTCCATGAATCAGACGGGTTGGTAAAGATAATAGACGCAGACGGTATATCGCACATTGTTTCCGCAAAATTCATGTGCCCATACGACGGGTTCTCGTTTCCGGAAATTGAGCCGCGCCTCTTTTCTTTCAACTCTCCGCACGGTGCGTGCCCCGCGTGCAACGGTCTCGGCTCAAAGTATTTCTTCGGCGACGAGCCGTGCGATACATGCAAAGGTTCCCGATTACGCCCGGAGGCGTTAAGCGTATTCATAGGCCAGGAGCCGCGAGGAGTCACCTCTCAAGCGAGGAGTCACCTTGCGGGGACACCGCACGGTATGAATATTGTTGACATTACAACATCGTCCATAGACGATGCGCAAAAATTCTTTGGCGCGCTCAAGCTTACGAAAAAAGAGGAGGAAATCTCCCGCGTGGTCATTAAGGAAATCTTGAGCCGTTTGCGGTTCATGCAAAACGTCGGTATTGAATATCTGACGCTTGATAGAAAGGCGAACACGCTCTCCGGCGGGGAAGCCCAGCGCATCCGGCTTGCTTCACAGTTGGGAAGCGGGCTTGTTGGCGCTCTGTATGTGTTGGACGAGCCAACCATTGGCCTGCACCAGCGCGACAACGACAAGTTGATTGAAACACTCAAGCATCTGCGCGACATCGGAAATACCGTCATCGTCGTAGAGCACGATGAAGATACGATATTCGCCTCCGATTACATCGTGGATTTAGGACATGGCGCCGGTATTCACGGTGGAAATATAGTTGCATCCGGATGGCTGGATGAATTGCTAACCGCCAAATCTAATAAATCCGGCTCGCGCACCCTCGCATATCTCCGCGAGGAGACCTCAATAGAGATGCCTGGAAAACGCCGGACGGCTGACAGGGGAAAGATAAAAATACGCGGAGCCAACAAGTTTAATATTCAGAATCTCAATGTTGATATTCCGCTCGGCAAGCTCGTCGCAATTACCGGCGTATCCGGTTCCGGCAAATCTTCTTTCCTGTATGAAATCTTGCACCGCAATTTTCTGGCGCGTTTTGATAAACGATATCGCACGGCAAAAATATATAACTGCAAAGAATTCAACGGGACGGAATATCTGGCGCGGTCAATTCTCATAGACCAATCGCCAATCGGGCGCACGCCCCGTTCAAACCCCGCGACATACACTGGCGCGTTTACCCACATCCGCGACCTCTTTGCCATGAGTGAGGAGGCGCGTGCGCGCGGATGGGGGCCGGGCAGGTTCAGTTTCAATGTCAAAGGCGGGCGGTGCGAAGTGTGCCAAGGCAACGGGCTCGTGGCTGTGGAAATGCACTTCTTGCCGACGGTGTACGTTACCTGCGACATGTGCAACGGAAAGCGGTTTATGAAAGAGACTCTTGAAGTGAAATACAAAAAACGGAACATCTACGATGTGCTTTCCATGACGGTAGAGGAAGCGTCCGCCTTTTTTGAGGATGTACCGGCAATTTCCGACCGTCTGAAGACGCTTTCAGATGTCGGGCTGGATTATCTTGAGCTCGGGCAAAGCGCGACGACTCTTTCCGGCGGGGAAGCACAGAGAGTGAAAATCGCATCGGAACTGTACCGTCCGCTTTCTGCAAAGACTATGTACCTCTTGGATGAGCCGACGGTTGGACTCCACTACGACGATGTGCAGAAGCTCATTGATATTCTCCAAAAGCTGGTGGAAAGAGGGAACAGCGTGGTAGTGATTGAGCACAATCTTGATGTCTTAAAATGCGCTGATTGGATAATGGACATGGGACCCGACGGCGGCGCCGGAGGCGGGAAGGTTGTAGCCACAGGCACACCTGAAGAGGTATCTAAAACGGACGGGTCACATACAGGATACTATCTGAAAAGAGTCTTAAAAAAGAAGCGTTAGGTTCCGGACTTGTTGCGGTACGCGCTCACGGCTTCAGATTTTAATTGCGCAGGATTCATCTCCGAAAACGCAACGATAAAACTTTCCGCGAGTTGGCGGTTGGTGATGAGCGGAATGTTCAAGTCAACCGCTTTTCGGCGGATTATGTAGCCGTCGGCGGCGTCGCGGCCAAAATTACGGCCGGGAATGTTGATTATCAGGTCTACACCGTCGTTATCCAACAGCGAACCGACACTTGGCTCTTTTTTCGTACCGATTTTGTAAACTTTTTCGCACTCAATGCCATTCTCTCGCATAAAATCCGCCGTGTGTTCGGTTGCAAAGAGTTTAAAGTTCATTTTTGCGAGCTCGCGGAGCGCAGGGAGCAACTTCACTTTGTTTTCTTCCTTACCGAGCGATATAAGAATGTTCTTATTTGGGAGGCGAAATCCTGCTGAAAGCATGGATTTTATAAGCGCCTCGCCGAACGAATCGCCGAAGCAGGCGACTTCTCCCGTGGATGCCATTTCCACGTTTGATACGGGGTCGGCGCCCTTGATGCGCGCGTATGAAAATTGCGGTGATTTCACGGCGACGAAGTCCAGTTCAAGCGTGCGGTAGTCGCCACTCACATCTTCTTTAAGCATCGCGCGCGTAGCGATATCTATAAAGTTGTATCCCGTTACTTTGGAAACGAATGGGAAACTGCGCGATGCTCGTACGTTGCACTCAATGACTTGCAGATGATTTTCTTTCGCTATGAATTGTATGTTGAACGGCCCTGTAATTTTCAACTCCTTTACTATGTCTTTGGTAACATTCTTGGCGCGGCGAATTGTTTCCAGATATGTGCGCTGGGGCGGGAGCACCACCGTCGCGTCGCCGGAATGCGTGCCTGCGTTTTCCACATGCTCGGTAATAGCGTAGATGACGAGTTTTCCGCCCGATGCCACGCCGTCAATTTCAATTTCACGCGCATTTTCAATGAATTTTGAAATGACAACCGGATGTTCAGTGGAAATGTCGGTGGCGCGTTTTAGAAATCTCAAAAGAGATGTTTCGTCATAGGCAACGCTCATTGCCGCACCTGAAAGCACGTAGGACGGACGAACAAGTACCGGATAACCGATTTTTGCGGCCGTACGGGCAGCGATTTTGTGTGTGGTTAATTCTACCCACGCAGGCTGATCAATTTTAAGATGGTCCAGCAATTTTGAAAACGTATGCCTATCTTCCGCACGGTCAATATTTTTCGGACTTGTGCCCAGTATCTTTACTCCGCGCGCGTGGAGGGGAAGCGCGAGGTTGTTGGGAATCTGCCCGCCGGTGGAAATCACAACACCCTTCGGTTTTTCAAACTCATAAATGTCCAAAACGCGCTCAAGCGAAAGCTCTTCAAAATAAAGACGGCTAGACATGTCGTAGTCGGTGGAAACCGTTTCCGGATTTGAGTTAATCATTATCGTTTCGTATTTGTTTGCCGCGAGCGTTTTCAGAACCTGCACGCTGGACCAATCAAATTCAACGCTAGACCCGATACAATACGGCCCGCTTCCGAGAACTACGACGCTGTTCTTTCCGCGAGCAATATCGTTTTCTGTACCGTTATATGTGACGTATAGATAATTTGTTTGAGCAGGGAACTCACCCGCAAGCGTGTCTATTTGCTTGACGACGGGGATTACTTTCAGGCGCTTACGCTCTCTGCGTACCTTATCCTCCGTGCTTTTTGTAAGTGTGGCAATTTGAATATCTGAAAAACCGAGCTTTTTAGCCCTGTACAACACGTCCACGGCAAGGCCTTGCCTTGCCGTGAGGCGTGCTGTTTTAATGATATTTTGCATCTTCTCCAAGAACCACGGGTCAATGCCGGAGATTGCATATATTTTCTTCGTGCTGACGCCTGCGCGCAGCGCTTCCGCGAGCGCGAAAATCCGGCGCGTGGTCGGATGCTTTATTTCTTCCATGTAATGAGAGATTCTGAAGTTGCCGTTCTTATGAGCGGTGAATCCATCTGCGCCGATTGAAAGCATGCGAATCGCTTTTTGGAGTACTTCTTCAAAACTTCTTCCAATCGCCATCACTTCGCCGACACTTTTCATTTCGGTCCCAATCTGCGTAATCGCATTTTCAAACTTGGTCAAATCCCAACGGGGCATTTTAAGCACGATGTAATCAAGTGCCGGTTCAAAACATGCCGTGGTAGTTTTTGTGACGGAGTTCTTCAGTTCGGGCAGAGTAAATCCAAGTGCCAATTTTGCGGCGATAAATGCGAGCGGATATCCAGTCGCTTTTGATGCAAGCGCGGAGGAGCGAGAAAGGCGTGCATTTACTTCAATCACGCGGTAATCGCCGGTTTTCGGATGAAGCGCATACTGGATGTTGCATTCACCGACAACGCCCAGGTGGCGGATTGTTTTAATCGCAATTTCGCGCAAGCAATGATACTCCTCATTGGAGAGCGTTTGCGAAGGCGCGACAACGATGCTTTCTCCGGTATGAATGCCCATCGGGTCAATGTTTTCCATATTGCAGACGGAGATGCAGTTGTCGGCGCGGTCGCGCACGATTTCATACTCCACCTCTTTCCATCCGCACAGGTCTTCCTCAATCAAAACCTGCGGACTTGATTTAAAGATTTCTGCAAGCTTATGCGAAAGCTCCGCGGACGTGCGCACGACGCCGGAGCCAAGACCACCGAGCGCAAATCCTGCGCGCACCATTACGGGGTAGCCGATTTTCTCGGCGGCCTTCCGCGCATCGGCGATATTTCTCGCCGCAAAACTGCGTGCGGTTTTCACGTCTATTTCCTGCAGGCGCTTTACAAACAGCTCGCGGTCTTCCGTGTCCCTTATTACTGACACCGGAGTTCCCAAGACTCGCACTTTATATTTGGAGAGAATTCCTTTTGCCTGAAGCTCAAGGCCGAGATTGAGCGCCGTCTGCCCGCCGAAGCCAAGAAGAATCGCATCCGGCCGTTCCTTCTTTATGACTTGTGTCGCAAATTGCAAAGTGAGCGGGAGCAGATACACGGCATCCGCTAGCCCTTCATCCGTTTGCACTGTAGCAATATTAGGATTCATTAAAACGACACGAACGCCTTCCTCCTTGAGCGCCTTGATTGCCTGCGTGCCGGAATAATCAAATTCGCCCGCCTGCCCGATTTTGAGGCCGCCGGAGCCGAGCAGAAGTACAGTCTTGGGTTTTAGTGAGTTCGGCATATCATTTTGCGAGAGATTTCAGGAAGTCATCAAAAATCCACGCGGTGTCTGTGGGCCCCGGACAAGCTTCAGGATGAAATTGCACGGCTCGCCACGGTTTAGTTCTGTGCTTTATGCCCTCCACGCTTCCGTCGTTTGCATTTGTAAACCATACTTTCCAATCGGAGGGAAGAGATTTGGCATCAACTGCGTACCCGTGATTTTGCGAGGTGATGTAACAACGGCGTGTTTCAGAATCTACGCACGGCTGATTTTGCGAGCGATGCCCGTATTTCAATTTGTACGTTGTGGCGCCGGCCGTAAGCGCAAGAAGTTGCGTCCCAAGACAAATGCCGAGAATCGGCTTGCCGGAAATCATCGCTCTGCGCAGATTTGCGATTGTCTCCT
>JAUYLR010000072.1 GCA_030698935.1 bacterium | reverse complement strand
GACAGCTTTTGCGCCCGCTTGTAATTCCTCCAAACTTCCTGCAAAACGGTACGGGGAAGTCGGGAGTTTCAAATCCTCGGCGGTTAAACGGCGAATGCCCTCGCGGTTCATTGTGAGTTGAGTCGCCCGCGCTTTCGGAATTACCGTCCACCCCTCTTTTTCAAGTTGTACAAGAGTGTCTGTCGCGATGGCCTCAATCTCCGGCACGATGTAAGTCGGTTTTTCTTTCTCCACCACTTCGCGGATTTTCGCTCCATCCAGCATGTTGAATGTGTAGCTCCGGTGGGCGATTTGCATCGCAGGCGCATTCTCGTATCTGTCGCAGGCAATGACTTCTACTCCAAGGCGCATCGCCTCAATGGCGACTTCCTTGCCTAGTTCGCCCGAGCCGAGGAGCAGGAGTTTGATGGCCGAAGATTTAAGGGGGGTTCCGAACTTCTGCATATGTTTGGTATTTTACATAATAAATAAGAGTATGCACGCACCATTTCCCTTATTTGCTTATTCAATTGAATAAGCAAATAAGGTTATCGGAATGTTGCGGCAAAACAGAAAGGATGCCAAAGTTGCTTCATGGGCAGGCCAAAAGTCATCGTATTTGCTTCCGGCACAAAAGAGAACGGCTTGCCTGCGCGCGGCGCGCAAGCAGGCGGTTCAGGCTTTGAGAATCTCGTTGAGGCCTCTCACGCGGGCATTCTTGATGCCGACATTGTCGCGGTTGTCTCAAACCATGAACATGGGGGAGTGCGTGAGCGCGCAGACCGCCTCGGCATCCCATTCGTGTATTTCAGCCCATCGGAACATTCCAACATTCTCAAGAATGTTGGAATGTCCTACGAGCAGGTTGTGCGAAAAAGAGGGGCGGAGTGGGTTGCATTATCCGGTTGGTTCAAGCACGTACAGGGGTTGGATCCGCGCCGCACCTTTAACATTCATCCGGCGCTTCTATCGCAACTGGGTGGGCGCTTCGGCGGAAAGGGTATGTACGGCCATCGCGAGCACGCGGCCGTGAAGGCCGCGAATGACGCGGGAGAAATTACCGAATCCGGCGTCAGCATGCATTTTGTAACCGATGAATATGACAGAGGCCCGGTGTTTTTTGAATACCGTATTCCGCTCAAGAAGGGCATGACTGCGGATGAGATACAATCTGCCGTTCAGTCCGTTGAACACGAGTGGCAACCGAGAATAACGAACATGGTGGTGCATGGGGAAATTGCGTGGGACGGGAAAAATCCAGAGTCGCTTGTTGTGCCGAAGGGATACCAATATCTACCGCGCCGATAACCGGCAGTAGGGGTTAAATTATGAGGAAAAATCCAACGAGGCCTATTCCCCCGAGAACCGTAGCAACGCAAAGATATGCCGCAAGCGTCACCCCATTCATTCTGCGCGCAAAAGATTGTTTGGAGAGAATGTGACCCAGTACAAGAAACACCAGCGCGATAATCACGCCATGCACTACCCAATGATGGGCAAGCGATTTCATCGCGGCGAGGAGCGGGGGATATGATTCCTTTGCCCATGTTAGAAGCGTGTTGAGGATAATGGCAATGACCGCCGCGATGCTGTATCCGGCGGCGGATGGGCTTACATATGTTTCGGAAGGGTTCATAGCATGTATGTTAATTCAATAAGCCGACGCGGACGGCCATGGAAATAACTGCACCGGCGCCTTCAAACGCGAGAGAGGACAATATGATGAGAGCTGAAATTACGAGTGTGAGCATGCGCGCTCCGCGATTGAGGGCGAGGTCGTTAGTTCGGACGACAATGGGCAAGAGAACGGAAAGAATCAACGTCGCAAAAAAGAGATGCTCTTTTATTTCCATGAGGATGCTGTGCGCGAACGGCCATGCGCTGTTGAGAATAATTGCCTTGTCCGCGGCGTAGTACACGACGTACCAATAGCCCCCCGAAATCAGGGTAGCTACCATGAGCACGGCGGTCAGCATGCTTCCCCATAGGAGCCGGGAGCGGTTGCGCGGGCTTGCATTCAGCGCTTCCACGAAAACCCAGAGAGCGCAAAGCATCGCGAGCACGCCGGTTGTCGGATGTACCATGAGCAGGAGTTCCCGCATACCAGCATTGTACGCTCTTCCTCCGGTTGCTGATGTCTTCCTGTGGACATCTATCCTACTGTGATACCAACACCTGCCGAAATGCCAATAACTCTTCCCGTTACTACCCGATACTTAAGTTATTAATTAAGTATCGGGATTATGAAATGTATTGAAAATAAGGTAATTTAGCCGCATAATCCAGTCTTGCCGTGGTGGCGGAATTGGTATACGCGCACGATTCAGAATCGTGTTCCGCAAGGATTGGGAGTTCGAGTCTCCCCCACGGCACAGACGAGCAAAGCGAGGATGTGACGGGGAGCATCATGCCTGCGCATGATGCGTGAGGGACTCGAAAGGCGCAGGCATATTTCGCGAGAACGCGAAATGCCGAGCCGGGGTAGCGAAAACTCTTGTGCGACGGCACAAGAGTTATTTGTGACCGAGTCTCCCCCACGGCACAAGCGAGAAAAAACAACTTGAGCGGTAATTACTTTCCCTTATAGGCAAATTCGCGCGAATTAGCCTATAAAGATTGCAAAGTTCGTGAATGTTACGCGACCCGCGAAGGGATGCGCAATATATCCGCAAAGACGCCCGCGGCTGTAACTTTTGCTCCCGCGCCGGGGCCTTTGATGACTATGGGGGTTGTGCTGTAGCGTTTTGTGGTGAATGCAATGACATTATCGTTGCCTGACAGGGAATAGAACGGATGCGTTTTCCCGACAGCCTGCAAAGACACCGTTGCTTTGCCCTTTTCCAGTGTTGCGATGAACCGCAAGACCTGACCGCTTTTCTCGGCCGTTGCCCTCTTTTTCTCAAAAGTAGAGTCTTCTTTCTTGAGCTTTACAAAGAAGTCGT
>JAUYLR010000067.1 GCA_030698935.1 bacterium | reverse complement strand
TTGGCTATTGCACACTGCGGATGCCGGAGTATCGTGTTGCCGAGCGTAGATTTGCCGGAACCGTTGGGGCCCATGATGACGTGCGTCTTCCCTTGCGGGAGTATGAGGTTAACGCCGTTCAAAATCGGCTTGCCTTCAAGCGTTACATGAAGATTCTTAATCGTGAGAGTTGACATAGAATTACTGAACCGGCTTTAAAAGCAGTCTGTCTGTAAATCGCCGCAACCAGAGGATAAGCGCAATGCTTGAGGCATAGGAGATAAGCTCAAGAAGGGTCGGCACGCTACTGTAGCCGAACAGTGTCCGCAGGAAACTCCCGGCGACGCTCTTGTTATCAAGAATGTGCGCGATGTTAAATACAGGGTCAAAAGAAAAAACGGGCAGGAAGCCAAGCTCCTGAAACTCATGGACACTGTGAGCGACAAGGCCTGCGGCAAACAGCATTAACAGCACGCTCGTCGCGGTGAACACTAACGAGAGGTTGACCCGAAGCGCAAAGCGGAAAAGAACAGTCCCCAGTATCAGCGCGGCCCCTATGCCCAAAACCGCACCGGCAATTTGATTGGATTGTCCGATAAGAGTGCTCGTTTTTAAGTACAGGACAGTCTCCGTTCCCTCTCTGAAGACTGACGTGGCGACGAGTGCAAAGATTCCTAATCCGTATCCTTTTTCGGCGTAACCGGAGACTTTTTCCTTAATTCTTGTTGCGACATCCTTTTGCCGGTGCACCCACATAATCATCCATGTAATAAATCCGGCGGTAACGAGCATCAGGACCCCTTCAAAAAGCTGCTCTGTCTTTCCCTCAAATCCGCCAAAGAATATCTCAAGGATTACGGCCAGGATTACAGAGATGAGAATGCCGGCACCGATGCCGCGCCACACATACCGTTTGAAGAACTGCCGGTCAGTTTTGGAGAGAAGCGTAAGGACGATGCCGACCACGATAGCCGCTTCAAGCGTTTCGCGGAAGGTTATTAACATCGCGGTGAACATCAGCAAAAGATAGCACAGGCAACTGACACCGGGCAAGTGTTAGTTCTAGGCAGCGCTCTTAGATTTGTAATCCAGAAAAGCTTGCAGAGAGAGATTGTATACCTTATCAATAAATTCTTTGTTCAGATTCCTCCATGTGTTGCCCGCAAAACAATTCTTCTCTTTCGGGCATAGCCTCTTGTGCTTCCCTTTCTCGCCCGAAGAGCAACACGCAAAATGCTGATTCTTGGAGAAAATCTTAAGAATCTTGCCCATCTTGATACTGCGGGGATTTTTTGTTAAATAATATCCTCCCTTCTTCCCCTCAACCGCCTTAATCACGCCCGCCTCGCGCAACTCATTTGCCAGATTTCGCAGGAACAATAAAGATATCGCATACTCTTTCGCAATCTCGGAAAGAGGAACAGGCCGTTTTTTATATTCGTGCGCAAGCACGCCCACGATGACGATTGCGTAGTCTTCCCGCCTTAAGAACCTAATCATGCGACAACTGATCTAGGGCGTGTATAAAAACCTCCAGATACGAGGCACGGAGAAAGCGTGGCGTGAAGCGTATCGCGCATACGATGAGCGCCGCGCAGAGGCTCCGCAACGAAGTAGATGGGGTTTTTAGACATGCTCTAAATTAGAAAGCTGAAAATCGGACTATCTTTTTCAATGACTTCGTAGGACATTCCGATTGCGTCCATGCGTTTCAGGAGAGGCTTGAAATCCTCTTTTCTGGCGAGCTCAATCCCTATGAGCGCGGGGCCGTTTTCGCGGTTGTTCTTCTTCGTGTACTCAAAGAGTGTGATGTCGTCAGTCGGTCCCAGCGCTTCATTCAGGTAGCGTTTGAGCGCACCGGGGCGTTGTGAGAAGTTCACCATGAAGTAATGCTTGAGACCCTGATACACAAGGCTTCGCTCTATCACCTCCGGATACCGGCTAATGTCATTGTTTCCGCCTGAGACGATACAGACCACTGTTTTTCCCTTCAGAGATTTTCCTATCTGTTCAAGCCCCGCAAGCGCGAGCGCTCCCGCCGGCTCCGCAACGATGCCATCGCGCTGATAGAGGGAAATCATGGTTTCGCACACCTTGCCTTCCGGCACGAGAATGAGTTTATCCAATACCTTTTTGCAAAGCTTGAACGTAAGGTCGCCTACGGTGCGCACGGCCGCGCCGTCTACGAATGTGTCCAACTTCTCCAGAGTGACCACCTTCCCCGCCTTGAGCGCACGCTCCATCGCGGGAGCACCCGCCGGCTCCACGCCGATGATTTTCGTCGCAGGGCTTTTCCATTTCAGGTATGAGCCGAGACCGGAACACAATCCGCCGCCACCTATCGGCACAACACAGATATCAACCGGATCGTTTATTTGTTCCAGTATCTCCGCGCCCACTGTGCCCTGTCCGGCAATCACAAAGGGGTCGTTAAACGGGTGCACAAAAACCCGTTTCTTTTTTTGCGCCACGCTTTTTGCTTCACCGAACGCTTCATCAAACGTATCTCCGGAAAGCTCTATTGTTACAAATGAGCCGCCTAAGTTCCGCACACGGTCTATTTTTTGTTTCGGCGTATTTCGCGGCATGAAAATGATGCCCTGCGTTTTGAGCGCCTTGCAGCTGAAAGCCACGCCCTGCGCATGATTGCCCGCAGAGGCACACACAATGCCGCGCTTTTTCTCCGCCGAAGTCAGCAAGCGCATTCTATTGTAGGCCCCGCGCAATTTGTATGAGCGGACAACCTGCAAATCTTCCCGCTTCAGATAAATCTTCGCGCCGAAGCGATGCGATAACGCCGCATGGAATTGGAGCGGGGTCTCGTTGACAACGCCGCTTGCCTGCGCGGTGCGCGCAAGCAGGCGCAAATGCTCGCGCGCCTCCTCTACCAATTTTGGGTTGAACTCGGTCATATATCTTTTTAAAGGGATGTGTAAGCTATACAGCTGATTTCAATAAGCGCATCCTTCGGCAATCTGGCGACCTCAACAGTGGCGCGGGCCGGCAGAGGGTCCGTCACAAACGTCTTTCCGTATATTTCATTCATGTCCTGAAAGTCGCTCATATTGCGCAGATAGACGGTAACGCTTGCGACCGATTCAAGACCCGAACGCGATGCCTTGAGAACCTCTCCGAGATTCTTGAACACGCGCACGGTTTGCTCTTTTATTCCGCCCTTCACCATTTCGTCAGTCGCGGGGTCAATCGCAATCTGTCCCGAGCAAAATATCATATTGTCTACCGAAACCGCCTGCGAATACGGCCCTATGGCTCTCGGCGCTTTGTCTGTGTGGACTGACTTCATCATAAATGTTGATTGTTACATTATTTCTTTTATAAAACCAGCCTCCCGAGGGAGGCTGGTTTGCGATTCTTTGTTTGGAACGGTAGCGCGCAAATCAAGCTCCCATGAGGGGCTGAATAATGATTGCGATAATGCTTGTGCTAGCGATTACTTTCATGTCATCCATTATAGACCTAATTGGTTCTCTTGTCAAGTTCCAGTTACGCTGCGGTCCCCCTCGCCCGCTCAACAAACAATTTCACGTTTCCAAACTTCTTTGTTCCATCCGAATTTGATACGCCAGAGTTAACATCCACTCCATACGGCTTGACTGTTTTGACTGCGTTGGCCACATTTTCGGGATTCAGGCCGCCGGCCAAGATTACGGGAAGTGATGTTGATTCCACAATTCTCCGGCTGATATTCCAATCGTGAGTCTTCCCTGTTCCCCCCTGCTGTCCGTTCGCCTTAATTCCCGAATCAAGAACGAGTGCGTCCGCCACGCCTTCGTAGTTCTTGGCTTCCGCAATGGCGCTCTCATCAAACACATTAATCACTTTAAATAACTTAAGGTGCGGTAATGCCGTTTTTATTTTGCGTATCCCGTCTCTATCCGCATGCAACTGGACGGCTTTGGCGCCTGTTTTTACTACAAGCTCAATTATTTTTTCCGGTTCGGTCACCGATGTCACGAGAACCGGCGTGCATGTTTCCGGCAATTGCGAAACAATTTTGTCCACCGTTGCGGGCGTAACAGGATTCCTCGCGTGATTGAGCTCAACATGAAAGCCGAGCATATCCGCCCCGCACGCGAGTGCCGCGCTCGCGGTCGCGATATCCGTGATTCCGCAGATTTTCACTAACGTCATAGTGCGTCTATAATGATACAATGAATCTGTTAGAGGAAATAGTGAAAACGAAACGCTCTGAACTGGAGGCTCTTAAGGCTGTGCGCCCGCTTGAATCGCTTCTCAAGGAAGCAGAGAGCATGAAGATTGAGAAACGCCCTTTCAGAGCGCTTTTTGCGACAGGCCCTGTCATAATTGCGGAGATAAAACCGCGCTCGCCATCGGCGGGAGAACTGATTACAGGTTCCCCGCTCGCAATCGCCGATTTGTATGCAAAAAGCGAGGCGAATGTGATATCGGTGCTGACTGATTCCACGTATTTCGGCGGAAGTAATGATTTGCTTAAACAGGTGCGGGCGCGGGTCCCGCAGACGATTCTCCGCAAAGATTTCATCATTGATGAATATCAGGTGTGCGAAACGTTTCTTCTGCCCGCGGATGCATTTCTACTGATTGCATCCATTCTCACCGGAGACGAGCTCGCAAAACTGCTCCGGCTCGGCACATCGCTCGGATTGGAGGCTCTCGTGGAAGTGCATGACGAAGAGGATTTAGAGAAAGCCCTCGGTGCGGGAGCGAAAGTAATCGGCATCAATAACCGTGATTTGGAAACCTTTGAAACCGATATCTCCGTGACCGAGAAACTTATGGCGAAAATCCCGAAAGGAATATTTGTCATAAGCGAATCCGGCATAGCGACTCCGGACGACGTACGGCGGGTGCGCAACTGCGGTATCAGAGGTATCCTTGTGGGAACATCGGTATTGCAGTCCGGTGACCCTATAAAAAAGATAAGCGAGCTGAAAAAAGCCATGTATGTCTAAGAATCCGCAAAAATTGGGGGGCGCGTATGTACCCGAAATGTTGTGGGACACATTGCGAAAACTTAGCGCTGAATTTGAGAGCGCAAAGAAGGATGCGGGATTTCAGAGCGAATTTCAAGACCTCCTGCGAAATTACTCCGGCCGACCGACGCCGCTTATCTTCGCCGTGCGCGCGACCAAAGACCTCGGCGGCGCAAGAGTGTATCTCAAGAATGAGGGCGCGAATCACACCGGCGCGAACAAGATAACGCACTGCTTGGGGCAAGGGCTTCTCGCCAAGCGCCTCGGGAAGAAGATGCTGATTGCGGAAACGGGAGCGGGCCAACACGGCGTTGCAACGGCCACTGTCGCCGCCAAATTGGGCTTGGACTGCGTGGTATTCATGGGCAGCGAAGATATCAAACGTCAACGCCCTAATGTCTTCTTGATGGAGCGTCTCGGTACGAAAATTGTGCCCGTGGAATATGGGAGCAAGACGCTCAAAGACGCGGTGAATGAGGCGCTGAAATTCTGGATGGAGAATCTGGACACTGCACACTACTGCATCGGCTCGGTCTTGGGGCCCGCTCCCTACCCCGAAATGAACCGGTACTTCCAGTCGGTGATAGGGCGTGAAATCCGCTCGGAGCTCATGGACCGCCAGCACAAACTCCCCGACGCGGTTGTTGCCTGCGTCGGCGGCGGCTCAAATGCCATGGGAAGTTTTTATGAGTTTATTCCTGAGAAATCTGTGCGTCTTATCGGCGTAGAGGCCGGAGGCACGGGCACAAAAATAGGAGAACACGCATCGCGCAAAATCGCAGGCGAACTCGGCATTTTCCAAGGATACAAGTCGCTGTTCCTGCAGACGGAAGAGGGGCAAATTGCGCCGACACATTCCATTTCCGCAGGTCTGGATTATCCGGGCGTCGGCCCCGAACTTGCGGATTTGTACACGAATGGCCGCGTTGAGCTAACGTATGCAACCGATGCCGAAGCGGTTTCAGCCGTAGATTATTTCGCAAAACTGGAGGGCGTCATTTCCGCGCTTGAGAGCGCGCATGCGCTTGCGGAGGTGCGCAAAATCGCGCCGACAATGCCGAAAGATTCTATTGTGGTCGCAACGCTTTCCGGTCGCGGCGACAAAGACCTCTTCAACTTCGCCCGCGCGTTCAAAGACGAAAGCTTCCGCGACTTTTTGAAGGATGAGTATGACAGATACTAACTCACTGAAAATATTGTTAGGTGACCCCTCGACTGCGCTCGGGGTAAAAAAAGCTCGCGCTTTTTTTATGGCGCACATGATTGCGGGGTATCCGACGATGGAGGAGTCGGAAAAAGTGGCCGAGGCGCTCGCCAAAGGCGGGGCGGATATTATTGAACTGCAAATACCTTTCTCCGACCCAATGGCCGACGGCCCCGCAATTGCGGTTGCGAGCGATGAGGCAATAAAAGCAGGTGCGACAGTTGCAAAATCTTTGGCACTTCTTGAAAAAGTGGCCAAGCTTGGAAAACCCGTAGCCGTGATGACATATGTCAACATTCCATTCCGCTACGGATTTTCCAAATTCGTAAAAACAATTTCAAAAGCCGGTGCAAGCGCCCTCATCGTCCCCGATTGTCCGTTTGACACCGAAGAGGGCCGTGAACTTCTCACCACCTGCAAAGAGAATGGCATGTATCTGATTCCCGTCGTCTCCCCCGGCGTGCCGAAGGAACGCTTGGAACAACTCGCCAGAGACGCATCGGGTTTCGTCTACTGCACTTCGCGCCAAGGCATCACAGGAGCCAATAGCAAATTTGCCAAAGAGCTTTTTGCTTTCGTAAAAGAATTAAAAGAAACCTTCCAACTTCCCATAGCCGTCGGCTTCGGCGTGAAATCAAAAGAAGACGTCGCGGAACTCAAAAAAGTAGCCGACATAGTCATCGCCGGTAGTGTGTTTGTGAATGTTATTAAGACCGCTGGAGTGGAGAAAATTGAGGCAACAGTTCGAGAACTGATTTCCTAACATGTCGCAAGGCGCATCAAGGTACATACCAGCGGAAATCAACATGGCCGTTCATGAGGCCTCAGGATTCAAATGTGCATGGTGTGGAGTTCATCTGACCGAGCGGCATCATATAATCCAATTCGCGATAGTTCAGGAGCACACGGAAGATAACCTGATTTTACTTTGCCCGAATTGTCACACCGAAGCAACAAACGGCTCAATATCTATCGAAGAACTTCGGAAACGACGCCTGGAGTTAAAGGGGGAAATTGATCGAGCCTCTGGATCACTTTCAATTCCCGCAGGAGATTTTCAAGTTGATGTGGGAGGTAATCATTTTATAAATTGTAGAAATATATTCTCCTTTAATGATGTCCCTCTTATTTCTGTTGAGAACGAGGGTGGAAACTTGTTAGTTTCAATGAAAATCTTTAACGAAAAAGGAAATCTCACTTGTTGGATGAGTAGGAACCGATGGTGGGTTGACGGACCGGCGATCAAAGATTTCCACTATTCAAAAAATAAACTGACAGTTACCGACAATCGTAATGAAGTCCTTCTAGATCTTACGATTAACAAAAATCTAATCGATATTAATGGATATCTATACGTAGGCGGGAACAAGATATCCTACTCAAAAGAAAAAATCGATGGACCACGCGGAGGCCAGTATATCAACAATACAATGAGGGGATTTGAAAATGCTATCGTTTTCAGTGATCAGCCCGAATCAAAATTAAGGGCTGGCATCAGAATAGGTATTTAGCCTTTTCCATTTTGCGCGCGGTTGCGCAAGAAGTGATCCATGATGACGAGCGCGCTCATCGCGTCCACTTCCCTGTTTTCTTTATATGCTTATTCGCGCGAATAAGCATATAAGGACAGTCAGTGTGGTTGCAAAAACTTTACGATGAATGCGAAAATCAAAGCTTCAGAAACCTTTCAATGGAAATTCCCGCTTGATTGATGATTTGTTTGAGGAGATTACGGCCGATGGTATTTCCACCGTGTACAGGTATTGACGTCATGCGCTTCGTTATCGGATGGATATAATACTGATGACTGCCATGCGATTTTGCATATTGGAATCCGGCGCGAATTAGTTTGCGAATCACTACTCGCGCGGAAAGCACGGGAATGATGCTCATGCGAGAACCGGAATTCTTTTTGTGCGTGTTGTAAAACTGACGGTCCCTTCTTTTACGGCCTCTGAAATGATTCGGGCCTCAATGGCTCCTTCTATGCACTCTGTAATCATTTCCTTTGCTTGCGATAAGTTTTTCCCCCACGAAACTGCACCCTGCACGTTTGGAGCAGTCGCAACATATCCGCCCATATCTTTTTCCGGCTCGAATACGGCTTTAAATGAGCCGTATTTCGTTTTTACAATAGCTGTTTTTACGAAACTTTTTGCCATATATTGGCATTATAGCATCTCACCCATTCTGCGCGCGGTTGCGCAGGTAATGATCCATGATGACAAGCGCCGACATCGCATCCACTATGGGAACCGCTCGCGGAAGAACGCACGGGTCGTGGCGGCCGGACGCTTCCAGTTTGGTCGCCTCGCCTCCCCGCTTAACCGTGTCCTGCTCTTTCTCAATCGTTGAAACGGGTTTGAATGCGACACGGAAATGAATCGTTTCTCCGCTTGAGATGCCGCCTATCGTACCGCCCGCGTTGTTCGTCTTTGTCCGGATTTTGCCGTTCTTGTCCGTATAGAACGGGTCGTTATGTTCGCTTCCGCGCATCCCGACGCTTCTGAAACCGAGCCCGATATCAAATCCTTTGACCGCATTGATGGAGAGCATCGCTTTGCCGAGGTCGGCCGAAATTTTATCAAAAACCGGCTCGCCCAAGCCCGCAGGCACATTTTTTATAACGCCCTGAATAATACCGCCGATGGAATCGCCGTCTTTTCGGACCGAATCAATAAGCTCTATCATCTTCTCTGCCGTCTTTTGGTCCGGGCAGCGGATGATGTTTGATTCAATATCCTCGTGCTTAACGGTGTTGAAATCCACATCGGCTTTGATGTCACCGACTTGGTCCACATAGCTCAAAATCTCAATGCCCAGATT
>JAUYLR010000048.1 GCA_030698935.1 bacterium | reverse complement strand
CGATTGTTTCTGTTGATGACGCGGCGGTAGAGGTCGTTCAAATCCGACGATGCGTGGCGGCCTCCTTCAAGGGCGACCATCGGCCTAAGTGCCGGCGGAACCACCGGAAGGCGCGTCATAAACATCCATTCGGGACGGACTCCGGCCCGGCGGAGCGCTTCGCCGAGCGCAAGTTGCTTCCGCAATTTGTCGCGGTCGGCCGCGCCCGATTTCTCGTATTTTTCGCGCGCCTTTTTAACAAAGACGTCCAAATCAATGCGTTTCAATATATTGTAGAGCGCTTCGGCGCCGATGGCCGCGCGGAAGAGCGCGCCGTATTTCACGGCAAAGAGATGGTACGCCGCTTCGTCCAAAACAGCGCCCTCTTTGATGGATTCAATGTCCTTTTTCGCCTTCGTCGCCAAATCCTTGAGGCGCGCCTTCTCTTCCGGATTCGCGGCTGATTTTGTTTTCTGTTGGAACTCCGCCTCCAAATCCTTCAGTAATCGCGTGCGTTCCGTTTCCGTAACCTGCGTAACGATGTACCCCGCGAAGTACACGATTTTCTCCACCTCCGCGGCGGAAAGCCCCAAAAGCAGGGCGATGCGCGACGGGATTCCGCGCAGGAACCAGATGTGCGAAACCGGGGTTGCCAAGTCAATGTGCCCCATCCGTTCGCGGCGCACGACGGCGCGCGTGAGCTCAACGCCGCATTTCTCACAGACGATTCCGCGGAACCGGATGCCGCGGTACTTTCCGCAGTAACATTCGTAGTCTTTTTCGGGGCCGAACACGCGTTCATCAAACAGACCGTTCTTTTCGGGGCGCTGGGTGCGGTAGTTGATGGTTTCCGGCTTTGTGATTTCGCCGAACGACCAGTCCAAAATGCGCTCCGGGCTTGCGAGCCGCATTGCGACCGCCTCAAAGTTCTGGGGGCTGACGTCTTTTCTTTTTTGCATGTTAGTTTTACTTAACGAGTAATCGAGTTTAGAAACAACTTACACCCAGCACCTTTGTTTCATCGGGAAACGAAGGTGCTGGGTAAAGAAATAGTAATTCATTTCATTCATAACGATTTCTTTACGCTCCTTGATTTTCAATAAACTCCATGTCAATACCCAATCCGCGCAGATGGCGGACGAGCACGTTGAACGTCGCCGGCGTGTTCGTCTCTTCAATGCGCTTGCCGGAAACAATCGCGTCAAACGCGGCCGAGCGGCCCAAGATGTCGTCTGATTTGATGGTGAGAATTTCGCGCAAACTGTGCGCGGCGCCGTAGCCCAAGAACGCCCAGACTTCCATTTCTCCTACGCGCTGACCGCCGTTCTGCGCCTTGCCTCCCAAGGGTTGCTGCGTCGTGAGCGAGTAGGGGCCGATTGAGCGCATGTGGATTTTGTCTTCCACCATGTGGTGCAGTTTGAGGATGTACATGATGCCGACGGAGACCGGCTGAGCGAACGGCTCGCCCGTGAGACCGTCAAAGAGCACGCGCTTTCCTGTCTCGGCAAGCCCCGCTTTCTTCAATTCATCGCGGATTTCCTCTTCTGTCGCACCCGAGAACGAGGGCACAATTGCTTGGTAATTGAGGGTTTCGGCCGCAAGCCCCAAGTGCAGTTCAAGGATTTGGCCGAGGTTCATACGCGAAGGCACGCCGAGCGGAGTGAGGATGATGTCTACCGGATTCCCGTCCGAATCAAACGGCATATCTTCCTCCGGAAGCACGCGAGAATTGACGCCCTTGTTGCCGTGCCGCCCGGCTAGCTTATCGCCCACGGAAATAGTGCGGAGTTGGGCGACTTCCACGTGCACGCGCTTGATGACGCCGCTCTCCAAAGAATCGCCTGTTTCGCGGGAAAATACTTTCACGCCGATGACGCGTCCGCGCTTCCCTCCTTCCATGCGCAGAGACGTATCCTTGACGTCCTTCGCCTTCTCTCCGAACACCGCATGGAGCAAGCGCTCTTCCGGCGTGAGCTGTGTCTCGCCTTTCGGCGTGACTTTGCCGACGAGGATGTCGCCGGAGCGGACTTCGGCGCCGATGCGCACGACACCGTCCTCGTCCAAGTTTCTTAATTTAAATTCGCTGACGTTCGGAATGTCGTGCGTTGTGACCTCGGGCCCGAGCTTTGTGTCGCGTACGACACACACAAATTCCTCCATGTGTATTGATGTGAATCGCGCGCCCTTTGCGAGCCGTTCGGAAACGACGATAGCGTCTTCGTAGTTGGCTCCGTACCACGGCAAGAATGCCACGCGCACGTTTTGGCCTATGGCGAGTTGTCCGCCGTCTGAAGTAGAGGTGTCGGCAAGCAATGTTCCCTTCTTCACATGCTCGCCCACGGAAACCGCGGGACGCTGGTGGAATGTCGTGAATCCGTTTGTGCGGGAGAAGTTTACCAGTTTGTACTCGTGCGTCTTTCCTGCCGCGTTCTTCACGTCAATCCGGCGGGCATCCGAGTAGGTCACTTCACCCGGTTCAATGGCCACAATGATACGGCCGGAATCGCGCGCCGCCATTTCCTCCACGCCGGTCGCCACAAGAGGCGCCTGCGGCAAGACGAGAGGGACCGCCTGCTTTTGCATGTTAGAACCCATGAGCGCGCGGTTCGCGTCGTCGTTCTCAACGAACGGAATGAGCGCGGTTGCCACCGAGAAGGGCTGGTTGGTCGCCACTTCCATGAAATCCACGTGCTCGCGCGAGACCAAGGTCGGGTTCCCCGCTTTGCGGACTTCCACGAATTTCTCGGTGATGAGGCCGTTGTCATTCCTGTCGGTCGCGGCGTGCGCGATTGCGTACTGCTCTTCCTCTAATGCATTCAAATACTTGATTTCTTTCGTGATGTGGCCCTTCTCCACTTTCGCGTAGGGAGTTTCCACGATGCCGAATTCGTTCGGGCGCGCGTAAAGCGACATGTGCAAAACGAGTCCGATGTTTTTTCCTTCAGGCGTGTGAATGGGGCAGACGCGGCCGTAGTGCGAAGAGTGCACATCGCGCACCTCCAATCCCGCGCGCTCCGAGGTGAGACCGCCGCGGCCGAGGGTTGACAAGGTCCGCAAGTGTTCTATCTCGTCAAGCGTGTTGTATTGCTGCGCAAGTTGGGAGAGCTGGTCGGTGGCGAAAAATTCCCGTATCGCCGCTTGGAACGGGCGCGGGTTTACAAATTGCACGGGAAGCGATGTCTCGGGGTCAACCATCGCCATTCTGTCCTGAATGTTGCGCTTCATGCGCGAAAGCCCCACGCGCATGCGCTGCTCCAAAAGCTCGCCCACGAAACGGACGCGGCGGAATCCGAGGTGGTCTATGTCGTCCGGCTCGGCTGCGGGGTGCGTGTTTAGTTCGGCGATGTTGGTGATGATGCGCACCACGTCGTCAAGCGTGAGCGTGGCATTCGTGATGTCTTTGTCGGCGGTCGGCAAGCCAAAACGGCGGTTGAAATGGAAACGGCCGACACGCGAAAAATCGTAGCGGTCGGCGCTCAAAATGGCCTTCACGTGATCGCGGGCCGATTCCGGCGTGGCGATATCGCCGTCGCGGAGCCGGCGGTAAATTTCCACATAGGCCTCTTCCGGTGTGTGTGCGTGGTCGTGGCCGATGGTGGTTTCAATCGCGGTCTTGGCGGCGGGAGATTTCGCAAATTTCGCCAGAATCTCGTTGTCAGTCGCGGTGCCCAAAATGCGCAAGAGCGATGTCACCGGAAACCGGCGCTTGCGGTCAATTTTTACATAAATGCCCCCATCCACGTCGGATTCAATTTCTATCCACACGCCGCGCGCGGGAATTATTTTTGCGGCGAAATAGCCCTTCCCCTTGTAGGGAATTGATTCAAAGAAAACTCCGTACGAGCGGGCGAGCTGAGGGACGACGATGCGCTCCACGCCGTTAATTATGAATGAGCCGTGCCGGGTCATCCACGGAAAATCCGCGAGAAATATTTCCTGCTCTTTTTCTTCGCCGGTCGTTTTATTTTTCAAACGGGCAACCATGGAAAGCGGCGCCTCGTAGGTGCGCATGGTCTGCTTCGCATAGTGTTCATCCCAGCGCAATTCGCCGAACGAGAATTTCACGAACTTCAATTCAAATTTCTTTCCCGCGTGGTCGGAGATAGGAGAGAATTCTCTGAACACACGCTCTGCTCCGCCTTCAATAAACTGCTTGAAAGAATCGCTCTGGGATTCTACAAGGCTCGGTAGCTTCACGAGGGGTTCCCGGAAACGGCCGAAAAACTTCTGCGGACGGGCGTGCGGTTTTGCCATAACAATAAATGGGGCATACGACGTGAGTCGTATGCGAAAATCATTATTAAATTCTTTTATTAAAAGACAGACGACTTCCCCTTCGACTACCCTTCACTAAAAGCGCAACCGCAACTCAATCAGAGCTCTTGAGCAAATGTCGGGCGAGTATACAGGAGGGGGGTGGAGCGGTCAAGAGAGACTCCAAAGGCCTAGTGTTTTTGACGGAGGAATCACTCAAACCGTCAAAAACACTATGCCTTCTCGGCTTTGACCGCGGGGGAAGTGTTATTTTTTGGCAACCGACTCAGTTGGTGCGGGGCTTGGGGTATGGGATAATACGGAAATGGAAAAACGGGACGAACTGCAGGAACTGCGCACGGAAATTGACCTGATAGACAGGAATATCATCACGGCACTCGCGGAGCGCACGGAACTCGTAGAGGAAATCGGGCGGTACAAAAAGGCACATAACATGGGCGCTTTGGACGAGGGCAGGCGCGACGCACTCCTTAGACAATGGGTTGAAACGGGGCGTGCGCTATCGCTCCCGGAAGACTTGCTCCGCGAGATATTTGAAGCTGTTCACCGGCACTCTCTCTCGGTAGAGAAAAAGAACCTACCGTAGCGAAGAAGCGGCGAGGAACGTCGTGTAATTTGTCTTAAGGTCTTGGATGGATTTCTCCAATATTTTCAACTTGTAGAGTTTCGCGGCGGCGGCGGATGCGATGACGGCGGTCGTTCTCGGCAATTTCCCCGCCGCCAAATCCTCGGCTGCTTTTGCCGTATCTTCGTATTCTTCTATTTTCGCTTTCGGCCATTTGCTTTTTAAATACTCTCGGCATTGTTTGAGTGCCTGCTCATGTGAGGTAATCGTTATTATCTCGCCCATATTCGCGCCTTCGCGTACCAAAAGATTTTGATGGATATCTATGTCAAATATCTTTTTTATATCAAAGTTGTGCTTGGCCATGGCGTGCACCGTTTCGGTGACAACACCGCCCGTAGAATTCTCAATAGGAAAAATACCGAGGTCAATAGCCCCAGCTTCAAGCGAAGAAAGTACGTTCTCTACGGAGATTAGGTACGCGAGCGAAAAGTCTTTTACCTTGTTGTTCTCCGCATAGTTCCTTGCAGCCTCCTCGGAGAAACTTCCTTCTGCGCCGGATATGCCAATCCTCAAAGAACCCTTCTGCGGCGCATCCACCGGTTTCTGCAACAAACCGCGGACTTTTTCTTCCGCCTTTTTAAACCGCGCAAGCACATCCTTGCAGTACGGGTTGTATCGGAACACATCGCGGAATAGTTTCTCATCGCGCCGCACGCTCTCTACTGCGTCCATAAGGTAACCGAACGACACCGTGTCTATATCAGTGCGGCGGAAACCGCCCTCCATAACTGTCTGCCCGATGAGATGCGTCAGAAAGAGTGTTTCCGCAATTTGCTTGTCATGGCTGTCAGCGGTCATTTCAACGACGTCAAATCCGCACCACTGTAAGAATTTTGTGAGTGCTGCGTATTCCTCCGCAGAGAGTGTGCCGTCCGTCATTACGATGCGGAATCCTTTCACGTCTCCCGAGCGTTTCTCGTAGCTTTCGGGGCCCCACATGGGGTGCGCGGCAATGTAGCGGCGGCCCTTTGCCAGTTTTTTGAGGAGCCCTACCGTGTGCACTTTCACCGTCGCGATATCAACGATGACGGTGTCTTTCCCCGCAAGCGGAATGACTTTCGCAAGCACTTCTTCAAACGCATGGATGGGCACCGCGAGAACGACGGCATCGCACGCGGCCGTATCCGCAAGCGAGAAGAATTTGGTGTTGTCGGGCTTGTGCTCCTGCGAGAATACGCGCACTACAACACCAGGCGCGAAACGCTCAAAAAGCGTGCACGCAAGCGCGCCAAAAGAGCCGTGTCCCACTATGCCGACAGTCTTGATTCCCATGCGGGGATTATACTACTTTGGATTGCGTTTCCCGATAGCCGCTACAAACGGAGTTGCCGGAGTTCAATGGCCCCCAAAACCATCTTCACTTAGTGTATGTACCTTGTGTACTGATATTAACCGGTCGGTTAATATCAGTACACAAGGAAAAGATGGAGGACGTGGGAAGGTTATCTTCGTTTTGCAAAATAACGTTCGGTTGAAACAAGCAGCGGCGTTGCCAAAAAGATTGACGAATACGTACCGGCGATGATGCCGACTAAGAGCGTCAGCGCGAAATCCTTCGTGGAATCGGGGCCGAGGAAGAAGAGTGCGAGAAGCGTAATGAGTACGGTAAGCGAGGTGTTGATGGAGCGCACGAACGTCTGCCCTAGACTGCGGCCCGCGGTTTCCGCAAAATCCTCCCGCCGTCCCTTCTCCTGATTGATGCGCAGATTCTCGCGCACGCGGTCAAACACGACAATGGTATCGTGGATTGAGAAACCGAGCACCGTGAGAATAGCGGTCACGAAAAGCGTATCCACCTGCGCGCCCAGAAAATATCCGAGCGCCGCGTAGAAGCCAACCGGCACAACGACATCGTGTACGAGCGTAATGAGTGCGATGAATCCGTATATCCATGAGGACACAGGTTTTGAGACTTTGCGGAACGCGAAGGCGATAAAGAGAAGGATGCAGAGCAAGACGAGCGCGAGAGCGATAAGCGCCTTATTCCGGAGCTCCAGACCGATAACCGGCCCCACTTCCGTAAGCGTATTTATGGTAACGGGATTACTTCCCCCTACCGACAGAATCTCCGGCAAATTCGTGCGCTCTTCGGTTGTCAGATTTCCCGCACGCAGAATGTAATCGTTGGCATTGGCTTCGCGAAGCGAATATCCCTTGAGCCCGGCCGTGTTAAGCGACTCCTGCAAAGCCTCCGGTGCCGGCCTGCCGGCCGGATACGTCACTTGTACAAGCGTGCCGCCGGTAAAATCCGTACCGAGGTGCAAGCCATATACGAAAAGCGAAATGAGCGATGCGAGTACGATTGCTCCCGTGATTCCAAAAAATATTTTTCTGTATTTGACGATGAGCATAAGGGATAGTTAGTAGTCAGTAGTACGTAGTTAGTATTTAAATCACTTACTTACTCCGCTACTGAATAAGAATCGGGAAAGGCCGCCCTTCGCATCAATGCCGAGCGCGAAAAGGAACGTGCGGGAGACGGAAATCGCGGTGAGCATTGAAACCAAAACGCCGAGCCCGAATACAAGCGCGAATCCTTTGATGAGCGACGTGCCGAACCAGAAAAGAATCACGGCGGTAATCATGGATGAGATATTGGAGTCGCGGATTGAAGGCCACGCGCGGGCAAATCCGTCGCCAATCGCTTCTTTGGCGGACTTGCCTCCTTCCATTTCCTCTCTGGTGCGTTCAAATATGAGAATATTGGCATCTACCGCCATGCCGATAGAAAGGATGAATGCCGCGATGCCGGCGGCGGTGAGCGTAACAGGAATCAGTTTAAACAACGCGAGAATCGCAACAACATAGAGCGCGAGCGCGACAACGGAAACCGCCCCCGGAAGGCGATACCAAATAACCATGAAAAGCGCCACTAACCCGACGCCCCAGAGACCGGCGGAAATGCCCCGCGCAACTGCCTCCCCGCCTAGAGTTCCCGATACCGTCTGCGCCCCGATGAGTTCTATCGGGACGGGGAGCGCGCCGAAACTTAGGTTCCTCGCAAGCTCCTTCGCGCCCACGGCAGTGAAGTTGCCGGAAATTATCGCGGTGCCGTCGGGAATTGCTTCTTGAATAACCGGTATGGAAATCGGTACACCATCCAAGAACATTCCGAAGTAACGCCCGACGTTTGCTTTCGTTAAATCGGCGAAAATCTTTCCTCCTTCCGCATTGAAGTTGAGCGCCACCACCGGCTCGTTCGGAATCCCGCCGGGGCTTTGATTGAATTGTATCTGCGCGCTCGTGAGGTGCCTCCCTGTGATTGACGCTGGCTCAAAAAGCTCATTTACATTCTCAGGCGTTATTCCTGTTTCCGGCGGAGTTGCACCCGCTTTTAACATGCGGAATTCAAGAACGGGAGTCTGGCCTATCAGGTCAATTGCTTTTTGCGTATCGGTAACTCCCGGCAACTCTACGATGAGGCGCTCCTCCGAAGTGCCTGCCAACGTCCCTCCGTGCTCCGTCTGCACAATCGGTTCCGACACGCCGAAGAGATTTACACGGCGCTCAATGGTGTCACGTAAAGATGACATTGAATCCGCGACGGTATTCCCTTGAATCGCATCCAGTTTCGCACGATAAGTCAACTGTGTTCCCCCCGAAAGATCCAATCCGAGTTTAAAAGGACGAGACCCTGTAATTTGCGAGCTGTAAACAAACCAGCCAATTGCGACTCCGATTGCCAAAACGATGAGTGCGGTGAGCCGTCTTTTCAACATTGGGCTTCAGTATACGCAAAGAATTGGAGCCCGCAATATAGCATATAACCCTGATTTTCCCAGCCAAACAATCAAGAACCATGCGTGAGGTACTTTTGAATCAGCGTTCTGATATCCGGCGGTACCGTAGCCGGAGTTTTTGCAACGGGCGTATATTTCGAATTGTAGAATTCATAAATCGCCGCATACGGAATGCCGCGAACCTGATATTCAATGCGCTCTGTCGTGCATCGGCTCTCCCCTGTCGCAAACAGGGATGCAAGGCCTGCGTCCATATCAACGAAGGATTTATCGGAAACTGTCCGCGTATAGGAGACTCCCGATTCTTTAATCACCTCGCCGAGCAATCCTCCCGCCACGATTTTCTCATGCGCAGGACCCAGGCGCTCGATACCGGCTTCAGAAAACAAAACTATGTGGAATGAGAGAACTTCGTTATCTGAAATCCGCCGGATACAACTCAAGCGAGTCGTTTTATCCTGAAAGATTATTCCAAGGCGGATATCGCCGAAAACGTCGCGGAAGTTCTCTGAAATGAGGGGCATGACCTAGAGTATACCTAAAAATGATTTTGCTTTGTCCAGAGTCTCTTTATATTCATCTTTCTCATTTGAATCATAGACAATCCCCCCGCCCACCTGAAGATACACTTTGTCTCCCTTCTTAATGAGCGTACGTATCGCGATATTAAAATCTGCGGAATCATCAGGATTAATGTAACCGATAGAGCCCGCATAAACGCCGCGCGCAGTCGGTTCCAACTCATTAATAATTTCCATCGCGCGCCTCTTCGGGCATCCCGTGACAGAGCCTCCCGGAAACATGGACAGGAGCGCATCAATAGAATCAAGACCTTTCGCGCAAACCCCCGTGACATGCGAGTAGGCGTGCCAAACGCTCGCGAAGGCACGGACAATGCTCGTGGATACAACGCGTACCGAACCGAATTCACACACTTTCCCCATATCATTGCGTAACAGGTCAGTAATCATCGTGAGCTCGGCAGTTTCCTTTTCAGAATTAATAAGTTCATTCTTGAGCCGTTCATCTTCCGCCGGATTTGCTCCGCGTGGGCGCGTACCTTTAATGGGAAACGTATCTATCTGATGACTAGCTGATACAGAGATGAACCTCTCCGGAGACGCGCTCAATATTTCAAACCCGTCGCCCTCAATATACGCCGAGAAATCGGCCTGATTCTTATCCCACATCGCGCTCCATAATTCGCGCGGAGACTTCTTGGTTCTGCCCCCCAGTCGGTGCGTCAGATTCATCTGATAGATATCGCCCGCGATAATGTGCTGTTTAACGCTCTCGTAACTTTGCGCGTATGCCTCCTCCGTCGTATCCGGTTTGAACTCCGGCATGTCCGGCGATTCAACAGTACGTGATACTTTCGCCGGTGCCCGTGCAAGTATTTCCTTCACAGAATTGGAAAAGGCGGCGAGCAACGCCAGATCATTGGCGCAAATTTCTATTTCATTCTCACGGCAGACGATGTATGCGTCATATGAATACAACAGAGCCTCCGGCAGATTGATATCGTTTTTGGCTCGCGGCTTCAGGGTCTGAAGTTTCAGGCCAAAACCGTATGAGATGTAGCCGAATGTTCTTCTGCCGAGTTCCTGCTCTTTGCGAACAAAACCCTTGATGGCAAAGAGACTTCCTTCACCATTCGAGATGTAGCGCTCGCGCGGATTCCAAGCGATGAATGTTTCCCAGCCGCTACCGGTTCCCCTCGTACAGCACACGTACTCTTCAGAATCTGCGAGACGATTCCAGATATCGTCAAAAGACACGTTGGGAATAATTTCGGAGTGCGGCATTCTGAAACTAGCGTTCATTTCTTTGCACGAGTGCAAGTATATTCCTGAATATCATTGAGACCGCGACAGGCCCGACGCCGCCGGGGACCGGCGTGAACACGCTCGCCATATCCCTGCACGCGGGGTCTGCGTCGCCGGCTATTCTTTTGTTGAGCTCGCTTGTACCCCCGTCAATGAGAGCTACGCCCTTCTTGATATGCTCCGGTTTTATGAAACCGGGATTCCCCGCACCCGAAACAATGATGTCGGCATCTTTCAAGTCATCAATGGAACCCTCCTCAAGAGAAAATACCGATACTTTCGCCCCCAAACTCCGGAGGAGCCATGCCGAAGGCGCTCCCACAAGGCGGCCGGCGCCCACAACAACCGCGCGCGCATTTTTAATCTGTACATGAGACCGCTCCAAGATATCAACGGCGGCAAGCGCAACCGGAGCGTGTACAAACCGTTTCTCTTCGGGGATGTCCGGATTGAGCGCGTCAACGTCCTTCTCATTCGGCACGGCGGAAAGAACATTATTTGTACTGATACCCTTCGGAAGAGGCAATTGAACTATCACCGCGTCAGCATTTCCGTTAAGCGCGTGCACCGCGTCAATGATTTCTTTTTCGGTTGCCGATTCGGGCAAATCTTTACGGACCATTTCAACGCCGAGACGCAAAGCGGAGCGCTCCTTGATACGCACGAACGATGCGATAACCGGGTTTTCCCCCACAACAACAATACCGAGCCGTGTCTTTTTATTGAGCGAGGCATATCGCGGGGCGAGATCCTCATAAAGGATTTCGGCGATTGCTTTCCCGTTTACTACCATGCCCATACACTAAGTTTGCCGTAATTTTGCGCCGAAACAATTCTAACGCAGTCTGACTGCGTTACGATGGATGTAAAATTATTCATGGTGATTCTGTTCATAAGAGGCAACGGCAAACTTAGTGTCGGGGTCATGATAGTCCAAATTTCTTTTTTAATTCGGCAACTCCGTCTTCCAGCGTGATGGTCGGCTCCCAGCCGAGCAGTTCTTTCGCTTTCCGGTTGTCGGCGAGCGAGTCGTGGGCTTCAATCCGCGGCGGGCCGTAAATGATTTCTCCGCCGAACATATCCGCAAGCGCTTTGATTGACACGTTGCGCCCCGCACCGATATTGATGACCTCACCCTTGCCGACATTCGGACTCTCCGCCGCGAGGAGGTTCGCGCGTACCACATCGCGCACATGCGTGAAGTCACGGGTAATGGTGCCGTCTCCATAAATCGTTATCGGCGTGCCGTTCTTGCGCGCCGTAAGAAACTTGCCGACAGCGAGTGCATACGCGCCGTTCGGGTCAAGCCCCTCCCCGTAGACATTAAAGTAGCGGAGGCAGACCGTCTCTATTCCGTAGGTGGAGTACCAGAGTTTGGCGAATAATTCGCCGACATACTTCTGCAGGCCGTAGGGATTGACGGGGTTCGCGGTCATCGTTTCCACAAGGGGGAGTGTTGTTTGCTCGCCATACGCCGAGCCTGATGCCGAATAGACGACGCGGCGCACTTCGGCACGCACCGCCGCCGTGAACACCGAGACAGTGCCGGTAATATTTTCATCCGTCGTTTCAACAGGATGTTCAACCGAGTAGGGCACGCGCGGGACTGCCGCGGTATGGAAAACGACATCGGCGCCCTTAAACACCTTCTGAATCACATCTGTGTGGCGGGTATCAACTTCGTGCAGTGTTGCAGCCTTGGGGAGTGTCGCGCGGCGGAATGAGGGGTCCCTGTCAACAATATGAGTATCCCACCCCGCCCGCACCAATGCCGCAACGATGTTGCTTCCGATAAACCCAGCACCACCAGTCACAACCGCTTTCTTGTTTTTTTCCATATCTATATTCTGTAATATACAGGAGTCCGCATTCTACAACAGGTTTCCCTGGCTGGGGTGCTGGGCAGGCCCCGCGCTTCCGGCCTGCCCCGTAGCCAATGCGAAACATTGTGGTACCGGGGTCACAACCGCTTTTTTCATGCTTTGTATAGTACCCGCAATTCCGTCTTTAGGCGAGCAAATGAAGCTCCTCGAAGCAAAGCTTCGAGGCATCCAAAGCGAAATTCTCCGAAGCCGTCTACCCTCCTTTGCCAAGGCTACGGAGGGTTCTCCTTGCCTTCATCCTCGCAGCAAGCTACGAGGTATTCGGCGAAGGAGAATAAAAAAACGTTAGGATGGCATTTTCCCAACCTAAGCGAAAAGGTACGGGTCTTTTTCAGGGTACGGGTTCGGGCTCCCTTAAAAAGACCCGTACCTCTGAGTACCCCATCACGAACCGCGCGCGCTCACAACAATCCGCACCGTTTGCAAAAGGATGTACACGTCAAGCAGGAGCGAGCGCCGCTCAAGATAGAACAAGTCGTATGAAAGTTTCATCTTGGTTTCCGGAATATCCGCTCCGTGGTGCGGGTCCCTGTCGTGGCGTATCTGCGCCCAACCGGTAAGCCCCGGCGTGATGAGATACCGGGCGTCATAATACGGAATGCGCGCACTGTACCGGCTTGAAAGCGCCGGCAACTCCGGCCGCGGCCCCACGAGCGAAAGATCGCCCACAAGCACGTTCCACAGCTGCGGCAGTTCGTCTATGCGCAAAACGCGCAACCATTTCCCGACACGGGTGACAAAGAGCGCGGTCTTCCCGCTCGTGCCGTATACGCCCTCGTCGTTACCGCTCATGCTTCTGAATTTCAGAATCTGTATAGGGTGCTGGTATTTCCCGACGCGCGCTTGCGTGATAAATACCGGGCCTCCGTCATCCAACTTGATGGCGAGAGCGACAAACGGATACATAATGAGCGCAATGATTCCCACAAAGAGAGCCCCCGCAATATCAACGATGCGCTTTGAAAAGTCATAAATGCGGGAGGATGCGGCGCCGGCAAGCACGCGCTTGTATTGCAGAAGCGAGAGCGGCATGCGGTCAAAGACTTCCTGATACAGGTCTACCGCGTCAACGAGCGCAAACCGGCGTTTCTGGAATGCGGCGTTGTACACAATGGGGAGCGCAGTCGCTATGGCTTTGTCGGAAAAATCCACTACAAAGAAGTTGGTGCTAGTTTTTGCGGCCACGCGGCAGGCCTCCTGTATCACATTGTGCGATTTCGCCGTTGCCGTATCAAGAATAGAGGCGAACTCAAACGGAAACCGCGAATCGCTTGCAACCTCTTTTGCCAAGTCGCTGATGTCGGGACCCGACGCGATGAGCACGCCTTTCAATTTGCGCGATGTCCGGAGAGCGGGAAAAATCAGGACGCGCCAAAAGTAAATCAGCGGGCAGGAAACGGCGAGGTACAAGACTAGCAGTGTTTTCGGCGCGATGCCGAAGAGCGGAATCAGGAAGAAAAACAGGGCGGCGATGGAAACGTTGATGGCTTGCGCGTAGAAAATGGCGGCTGGCAGACGATGGCGGAACAAACGTGTGTGTTTTCCGTAGAGCCCGGCAAGGAAAAAAACCGCTATCCATGCGATGAAGAGAATCGTGAAAGGGGTAAAGTGCAGGAGGAAGAATGCTTTAGACGGCAATGCTACATACCGCAGCGCAAGCGCCAGCCACAGAGAAATGACAAAAACGAGCACATCGCCGGCCAGTAACACCACATATTCCCGTTTGGGTACAAGGGTCATTTGACGTATCATGGCATTATGGGCCTGCAGAATCAAGAAGCTACAACGAGCCGAAAAAAGGTGCTTTTTCTCATTACCAAATCCAACTGGGGTGGCGCTCAGCGCTATGTTTTTGATTTAGCTACAAACCTTCCTAAAGACCAGTTTGAAGTAAAGGCGATCTTCGGGAGAAGGGACGACATGGACGCATCTGTCGGTCCTCTTGCTGTTAATTTAAGTGCCAAAGGAATCCAGGGAATCTTTATCCCTGACCTTGTGCGTGATATATCAATAACAAAAGACTTGAGGGCCCTGCGAATCCTTATTGATATTTTTAAGAAAGAAAACGCTGATGGCAACTTGACTGTCCACCTCAATAGCTCAAAGGCGGGTGGTTTGGGAGCTCTTGCTGCCCGTTTGGCAGGTGTTAAGAACATTGTATTTACTTCACACGGTCTCGCTTGGGACGAGGACAGAAACTTGTTTGTAAAAAGTGTGATTTATTTGATGTCGCAACTGACGTTTGCACTTTCCCATCATGTCATAACTATTTCTAAAGATACCCATCGACGAGTACCGAAAAGTATATTGATTTACAATGGCATTCAAAAAATTGATTTTAGAGAACGCGATGAGGCTCGTCGAAAAATAATGGGGCAAGCGATTAAAGATGTTCCTTGGATAGGGACAATTGGTGAATTCACACGCAACAAAGGTTATCCCTACTTAATTAAAGCTGCATCAATTTTAAAAGAGCGAGGTCTTTCATTTAGAATGAGCTTGATTGGCTGGGGCGAAGATCTTCCTAAAATTAAACAGCAAGCGATAGATAGTGGCCTCTATAACATTAAGTCGTCCGCGTATATTGATCTTCCTGGTTTTGTCCCTGATGTGGGGCGGGACTTAAAAGCCTTCGAGATATTTGTTTTGGCTTCGGTAAAAGAAGGCTTACCTTATGTTCTTTTGGAGGCTGGCCAAGCCGGATGCGCCGTTATAGGAAGCCGTATACCTGGAATTACAGATATCCTAGGGGAAGATGGAATTTACATAGAGCCAAAAGATTCTGAGGCAATAGCTAACGCATTAGAAAAACTTCTCCGTGATTCTACATTGAGGCAAACCTTGGGAGAAAAATTGAAAGAGCGCGTCGAGAGAAAATTTTCGCTTGAAGAGATGGTCTCCCAAACCGTCGCGCTCTACTCCTAAACAACCCCCACCATCTCCGTTTCATCCCGTGCTTGGAGTGTCGGCCGTGCGCTTCTTCGCATGCCCATGAGAATTCCGAGAGCAAGATATTCGGTGACAAGGTGCGACCCGCCGTAGCTCATAAACGGAATGGTTGTACCCGTAATCGGCAATAATCCCAGGTTCATACCGACATGCACCAAAAAATTGCTTAAGAACATGGCCGCAACGCCGGCACCAAAAAGGGCGTTGAAGTTATCCGCGCCGTGTGCGGCAATCATAAGCGTGCGCACGATGATGATGCCGTAGAGTCCGAAAAGAATAAGGACGCCTATGAATCCCCACTCCTCGGCGTACGCCGCAAAAATAAAGTCGGTTTGGTATTCCGGCAGATAGAGCAGTTTGCTCTGCGTTCCGTAGCCGACTCCTTTTCCCGTGAGCTCCCCGCTTCCGACGGCAACGGTGGATTGGTACGCGTTGTAGCCGCTTCCGCGGATATCGGTGAGCGGATGGATGAACGTGAGTATTCTCTGTTTTTGATACGGATGGAGCCCGTACTGCCACAGACCGGTAAGCACTATCAATGCCGCAATGAAGAGTGCGAGCAGATGTTTCCATGAAATTCCGGCAACCAAGACCATGCCAAGCCAGACACAGGCGATGATGATTGCGGAACCGAGGTCGGGCTGGAAAAAGACCAGGGCGAAAATGACAAACGCATACGCGCCCGAAACCAGAATGTGCCGTATGTGCGCAATTTCAATGTGCCGGCGCGCGAAATACTTTGCAAGCAGTATTATGAGTACAAGTTTGGCGAGGTCGGCCGGTTGTACGGCGAAAAGCCCGAGATAAAACCTGTTTTGCGCGCCCTTTACTATCGTCCCGAAGAGAAACACGAGCGCCAGAAGGAAAATGATTCCGGAATACAGCGTGACGACCACGGGCGTCCGCCTCAAAAACCGGTACTCCGGAATGCTGGCGATTAAGAACACGGCGATGGCGACGGCGATCCAAATAACCTGTTTTTCAAAATAAGCGTTTTCCCCCGAAAAACTGTGCATGGTCGCGAGACCCAAGAGAGATACCGTGAGTGCCGATAGTAAAAGAAACCAGTCAATGCCGCGGAAGATTCCGCGCGGCCCCAGAAAATAAGACGCACCGGTTCCCGCACCTCCGCTTACATTCATTTCCATATCATGCGCGCATCACTTCTGCGGTGCGGGGGACACAAGCGGGAAAATATCTATGCGTCCGACAGGCCAGACGAAACGGACGGGCCACGTGAATACGATTTGCTGTTTCTCTCCGGCGTTCAGGCGGGGCAACGATGTCATTGAAGCCGCCCGGGCATTGCCCGACGGGTCAAAGATGACCGTCACAAACGAAAGTCCCAAAATTGCCGAAACAGAGCCATTTTCTGCAATCGCCGTTAATCGGGGACTGGTTTCCACCCCCGTGACTTCCCTGTCACTGACCAAGATGGCAGCAGATTCATTTTTTAATCTCTCCCATATTAAGGCTTCGGAAAATTCAAAGTAGGTACGCGCGACCGCGCGATTTCCCGTATTGATATTCATTTCGTACACAGGAGTAATTGAGGCTGGCATGATAAACATCGTGCCCGTGCGCTCTGCTATAAGAACATTCTGTGCGTCGTACAATCCGAATCTGTAGCGTACTGATTTGACCCCCGCACCCGCATTCTCATTCACTACATACGCGACGGAGCTGTAGAGCCCGTCGCGCACAGTGAAACTGCGCGACCAGAGAATGGATGCGGGGGAAAGCGCGCGCTCGTCTAAAACCGGGCACGGTCCGCCTTTGTCGGACGCTGTTTCTCCCTGATTTTGGATTCCGTCTACGCAGGTCGCTGGCCGATATGCATAGCGTACAACCGGAATACCGATGACAACAATCAAAAAGGTGATTACCCCCGAAAGATAGATGCCGCGTCTGCGTGATGCCCAGGACATATGAACAGCTTATAGCTTCTAGCGACTAGCGTCTAGCTTTAAATCCTGCCAAGGTGTTTCTATCCTCTACTTTTTGTATTTCTCAAGGAATTCTTCCTTGTTGCCATAGCCGGCAAATTCCTTCTGATGTTCATGATCAACAAAACCATCGCTTTTTTCATGCTGAATCCCGCACCAATAGCTTTCTGTCGCGGCACCAATTTCTTTCCAATACTGGATTACACCATTGGCGTACCCGCAGTACATGCAGTAAATCTTCTGATCAAAGGATAGGTATTTCAACTTCCCTCTATCAAAAATCTTGATGTGCGCACTTCTTTTGACGTACGGGAGTCGGCAGAGTGGGAAACATGTCCGATGATAAAATTCAACGCAAATATCGAGGAAGATGATTGGCACCGATAGGATGGCGAGAACGGGAATCACAAAAAGGTGTTCACAATATGTGTTTGTTCTTTAGGTACAGCATGATGTTGAAAATTCTGTTCTGGCGACTACCTACTCTTGCCTTGCGACTACCATCGGTTCTCGGAGGCTTAACTGCCGTGTTCGGAATGAGAACGGGTGTGACCTCTGCGACGAAGCACCAGAACATAAAGTTCAAACTTCTCTCAGGATTTTAAATTCAAGTGCGACGAAGCACCAGAACCTAAAATTCAATTTTGTATTTGTAGTTGATTTCATT
>JAUYLR010000045.1 GCA_030698935.1 bacterium | reverse complement strand
GCTCCGCTTCCTCTTTCGTTAAACCGCGTTCGTGCGAATGCAGCGCCGCAAGAACTTCGGCGGCTGTTTGGGTATAAAATGGGGCTTGTTGTGCCATGGGTTATTTAATCAAATCATCGGTTCTCTAAAAATCGGATTCCGCAGGGCAATCAGTTATCCTGCGGCGGGCCGCGGGAGAATACCTGCGGCTTATTGTACATTATTCGCGCGCCGTTCCCATAGACCAATCACGCAATGCTTGATAAAATTAACGCAAGAACGGATAAATATCCCTATGAGAAACGAAACCGTGAAATTTGGCAAAATTAAAGAAACGCGCCTTAGAAACAACCATGTTGGAAAACCTTTTATTTCTTAGTTTTTCATTATTCCTTGTCGTTAAGGGCGCGACATTGGCAACAAAGTATTCCGCCAAACTGGCGGAAAGCTTCAATTTTTCCAAATACATCGTCGGCTTTGTTGTCATCGCCTTTATTTCAATTCTGCCCGAAACGTTCATCGCAATAAACTCCGCGCTTAAAGGAATCCCAGAATTCGGCCTTGGTACGCTGTTTGGATCAAATATCGCCGACTTGACGCTCATTTTCGCGATTTTAATCATACTTTCGGGACGCGGAATGAAGATAGAAAGCAAGGTATTGAAAAACGTCCATCTCTATCCATTTTTTCTTTTGTTGCCGATTATATTCGGACTAAACGGGCATTATTCCCGCATTGAGGGCGCCGCCCTCATCGTCGCCGGAGCACTTTTTTACTACCTGGTTTTTAGAAACGGCACGGAAGCGTCGTCCGTCTTTCACAACGGAGACGGTAAATATAAAAACTCCTTTATTTTGCTTTTTGCTATGGCGCTTTTATTGGTCGGCTCGCATTTTACGGTAACTTCTGCGACTGCACTGGCTCGCGCTCTTGAAATAACGCCAATCCTTATCGGCCTGCTTGTCGTCAGCTTGGGAACGACAATGCCGGAATTATTTTACTCGCTCAAAGCGTTAAAAAGAAAAGATGATAGTTTGGCGGTTGGCGATATTTTGGGGTCGGTTCTGGCGGATGCCACCATTGTTGTCGGCGTACTCGCTTTTATCAGCCCTTTTTATTTTCCCGTAAGAATCGTCTATGTCACCGGAACATTTATGGTCGTCGCTTCGCTTGTGTTGCTGAAATTTATGCGCTCCGGACGCGTAATTACGAACAAAGAAGGATTGATGCTTTTGGCTTTTTGGGCAACTTACGCTGTCATAGAATTTGCAATGAACGGATAATCGAGCGGCGCGCCAATTTCTGTGGACCTAGCGAGAATCGGACTCGCACCTTATCCATGCCATGGATACGTAATACCATTTTACTATAGGCCCTAGTGAGGAACGAAAATGAATGCTTGTATTCATTTTCTCCGAGCGACGGGTCTATACGATCCTCTAGTATAGGCCCTAAAACAAAACGAATTCGTTTTGTTCGGGCGACTCCGCGCAATGCGGGGTTTAGCCCTGTGCGAGCATGGTATCAAACTTCCTTCTTGATTCCAAAGAAATCTCTCCGTTGTGGTATGTTATAACCAATCCAAGCTTCCGTCGTTCAATGGATAGGATATCTCCCTCCGAAGGAGGTGATGCAGGTTCGATTCCTGCCGGGAGCACAAAAAGAGCGGAGCGAATTTTGTGCTCCCGAGCACGGCAACTGCTTGCCGTGCATGCAGGAATCGAACGCCGGAACATGTTCTCGTCAGCAGACGAGAACGGTGAGGCGGTGCCCAGACCAATGTCGCGCGACGGCGCGACATTGAGTCGCGGGAGATATGCGTACTCGCGGTCCTGCCGGGAGCACCGAGCGAGCATAGCGAGCGAGGAGATTTTAATCCTGTTATAGGCATATTCGGGCGAATATGCCTATAGCAACGAAAATGGCCCGCAAAAAGTGTTCCCAACTGCCTTACAAAAGTTTTAGTGCATTTGCAGCAATGGTGTGCTTACGCAGAGATATCCTGTGCCACATTGTTAAGCCCTCCTGTTCTTTCTCCAAAATTCCTGCGTTGGTGAGCACGGCGAGGTGTCGCGAGGTCGCCTTAAATGAAAGTTGAATTTCGCCGGCAATGTCCCCCACCGAGGATTTGCCGACACGCTTGAGATACCGCAGAATCGCAAGCCGACGTTTATTGGCAAGTGCTTTCAGATTTCGTTCCAGCTCGTTCATAACACGTATTATATCATTGTATCCATTGCCTCTGTGGCTCCTTATGCGCTAATTCGCCCGAATATGCGCATAGTAAACTAGGAAACACTGAAGAAGCGGCACGGATAGCGTGCGTATCTTTAAGAACTATCATTCGGCTTCAAAAAGGGCGCTCAAGGATTCCCCGCTGGTGATTCTCTGAATCGCGTCCCCGAAAATCCCGCCGACCGATACGACTTCAATCTTGGGCGACAGCGTGCGGTCGGCGGAGATGGTGTCGGTGATAAATACTTTCTTTATCGGCGAACGGTCTATCACCGCGAGCGCCTGACCGCTCAACACTCCGTGCGTGGCGGCGGCATAGACTTCTTTCACTCCGTTTTCCATAAGCAGATTGGCGGCAGTGGCAAGCGTGCCGCAGGTGTCTATCATGTCGTCAACAATGAGCGCGACTTTTCCCTTCACATCCCCTATCAGTTTCATCCGCGCCACCTGATTCGGTATGTCGCGTTCTTTGTGAATGATGGCCAAGTCCGCTGATTTCATCAGGCGTTTTGCGTATGACTGCGCGCGCACCACGCCGCCCGCATCCGGCGAAACGACTACGAACTCATCTTTATCAAGCGCGTCTTTAAATGTTTCCTTAAAGTGCGAAATGAACACCGGCCGCGCGTAAAGGTAATCCACATTGGCGGTCCTGAAGAATCCGCCGATGGCATCGTCGTGCAGGTCCATAGTGAGGACGTGGTCGGTGCCGACGGATTCAAGTATCGTTGCAAATACGCGCGCCGATATCGGCTCGCGGGGCCTGTCTTTCCTGTCTTGCCGCGCATACCCGAAATACGGAATGACCGCGGTAATCTCGTGGGCGGAAGCGCCTCGCGCCGCGTCAATGGCAAGAAAAAGCCGCGTCCAGTTGTCGGACGGCGGATTGGTGGATTGGATGAGAAAGATGCTCTTGCCGCGAAGATTTTCCTGAAACTGCACGTACTGTTCTCCGTCCGCGAATGTCTTGCATTGGATTTTGCCGAGGGGAATACCGAGGCGCTCCGAGATTTTTTGAGACAGCCCGTCGTTGCTTCCCAAGCTGAATATGCGGTAGTCCATAAAGATAGCGATTAGGGTATAGCGATTAGGGTATAGCTTTTAGGTTACCATGAAAGTATAATCTTTTCACGCACCCTTAGCTCAGTTGGTTAGAGCGTTCGATTCACATTCGAAAGGTCTCAGGTTCGAATCCTGAAGGGTGCACAAGGAATTGCCCAGCAATTCCTTGTTGAGACGCGGGCTGTAGTATACCGGTAGTACGCATCCTTCGGGAGGATGTAGACCGAGTTCAATTCTCGGCAGCCCGACTAAGATTATTTGTGACCCTGTATGGTCGTTTGCGGACAGTTTCGACTCCCGTTGTCCCGTAAGTTGTGTTAAAATACACAGATTATGAAAGTGCGGGTAACCTGTTCCGAGTGCAAAAGAATATTTTTGCGGCCCAGTGGACGTGTACATGAAGCCAGAAAGTTTAACTGGAATCAGTACTGCTCTCCGCCCTGCATGACTCGCTCCAAAAATTCTGGTCTAACTTTACAGTGCGGCAATCCAAGATGTGGTAACAAGTTTTACCGTTCTTTAAATGAAATCCGAAAAGTAAAAAACAGTTATTGCTCTCATGCCTGCGCAGCTAGTGTTAATAATCAAAGATTTCCCAAAAAGTCTCGCGACCTCCATGCATGTGCAAATAAAACTTGTAACAAACGTGTGCGAAGTGACGTGAAATATTGTTCTCGATATTGTTTTAACTTAGTCCGCACGACACATTCGACTAAAGCGCTAACGCAGAAGTTGCAGAGTGTATCGCAAGAATTGGGGCGGGCCCCTGCAAAACGTGAGGTGGGTTCAATCGCCGACATGTGCGTGAGAGCTTTTGGCTCGTGGAACCAATCTTTGGTTGTCGCAGGTCTTACTCCACATCGTTCTCACAGCCAACGCATGTACAAGCGAACGAGTACCGTTGCTACAGATGGCCATACATGCGACTCAATTTCTGAAGCAATTGTTGATAATTGGCTAACTAAAAACAATATTTCTCACCTTCGCAATACTTCTTACCCAGACACCAAGCATAGGGCAGACTGGAGTATCAAAAAGAATGTTTTTATTGAGTACTTTGGTTTGGCGAACGATAGCCCGCGCTACGATCAATCCATTCAGGAAAAACGAAGACTTTGCGAAAAGCACAACATCCAACTTATTGAGATTTATCCCACAGATCTTTATCCTGACATAAAACTTGATGCAAAATTCAAACTGCTTTTGTGAAAGCTGATGCCGTGGTAATAATGTATATGCGCGAACTGATCGAGGTAGAACGCCTGTGATAAAGCCTGTTCGTGTGGTATCGGGGTATAGTGTAGCGGCAACACACATGCATGGGGTGCATGAGACGCTGGGTCCGACTCCCAGTACCCCGACAAGATGTGGTATATTCTTTCAGTCCTCGCCGAATCAGATGAATTCGGTTCTGGCAACGGGCCCATACTACGAGGATCGTATGGACCCGTCGCTCGGAAAAAGAATATGCCATGGTATATTCTTTTGGTCCTCGCTAGGGCCCATAGTAAAGTGGTATTACGCGGCATTCGCATTGCCGAGGCGGGAGTCCGATTCTCCCTGGGTCCACAAAAATAACGAGCAAAGCGAGTATATTTCGTAGGCTCCCGATTTGTCCACGCTGTGCGTGGATACAAATCGCAGGTCTATCGTTCATGATAGACACCTGTAGACGGTCCCCTTGGGGGAATGCCGCGTAGTAGGGCGACGCCACAGAAAACAAAACGCCGATTCTTGCCGGCGTTTTGTTTTAACAAACACAGTGCCTACTTAATATTCACAATCTTATACTTCTGCGCGCCTTTGGGAGTTTCAAATGCAAATACTTCGCCCTTCTTCTTTGCCATGAGGGCGGAACCCAAGGGCGAGAGGTGCGATATCTTATGGTCCTGCATGTTCGCCTCGGCGGAACCGACAATTTCGTAGGTGTGCTCCTCTTTCTCACCCTGCTTCTGGATGGTCACGAAATTGCCCAAAGAAACGATATTTCCCTTCGGGTGCTCTATGATGCGCGCGCGCGACAAGCTCTCTTCTATCGTCCGGATGCGGTCTTCGGTGGCCGCCTGCATGTTGCGGGCCTCCTCGTACTCCGCATTTTCAGACAAATCGCCCAGTGAACGGGCGTATTCCAACTGCTCGGCAATCTCGCGCCTGCGCACGGTTTTCAAATGCTCCAGCTCTTTCGTAAACTCATCAAACTTCTCTTTGCTCA
>JAUYLR010000039.1 GCA_030698935.1 bacterium | reverse complement strand
ATTGATATTTACGAATTCAGCAACCGCGCTAAATTAGTGCGCGTCTTGGCGCACGAACTGGGACATGCGCTGGGGCTAGAGCATGTAGCGGGCGCCGCATCCATCATGTATAAGCTGAATCAGGGCACGAATGAGAAGCTTTCGGTTAACGACCTTGCCGAGCTAAAATCCAGGTGCGGCATTAAATAGGAATATCGGAGCACTAGATATTTTCCATGGAAGTGAAATAATCCTTATATCTTATTAACCTAATACCCTAGCCGCTAGAAGCTAGAAGCTAGAAGCTTTAAATTATATGGATTTAACAAAAATACCGAAGCAGTTTTGTGAAAACATTGCGGTGGCTCTATCAAAAGAATACTTCGTCATGAGCATGCTGACGGGCGAAGCGGGCGTCACCTATGCGCTCACCCCCCAGCACATGAAGCGGCTGTCCCAATACATTACGTATCAAATCGCAGAGTACGAGAAACAGTTCGGAACGATTGAAGCAGAATGGACTCCCAATATTCAGAGCCCGCTTCAGACGAAAGATATTATGGGCGGGGCAAACGGTGAAAGCGGCAAGAAATAGTTTTCGTGATGCCATCCATGGAAAAGCAGGAGTTTGAGAATCTCATTGAAGATGGATTCGCGCTATTGCCCGAGTGGGTGCGAAAGAAAATAAAGAACGTCGCGATTCTCGTTGAAGATGAACCCTCCCGTGAAATTCGGAAGCAGGAACATCTGGCCGATGACGAAACGCTTCTTGGCTTCTATCAGGGCATTCCTCTTTCCGCGAGAGGCGAGAATTACGGCGTAGGAATGACCATGCCGGATACAATTACGCTCTTTCAAAAGCCGATTGAGGAAGCCGCGGAGGAAGATGGAATTGAAATCAAGAAAGTCATCGCGGATACCATTTGGCATGAATTCGCGCACCATTTCGGTATGGACGAAGAGGAGGTGAGAGACAGGGAGAAAAAACACCTGTAGTAATCATGGTATTATAATTCTGATATGGCACGGCTATCTGAAATCCTGCGCGCTAGAGGCTACGTATATCAGCATTCAAGCGAGAAATTGGAGGAAATTACCGACGGCGCGAAACGCACGCTCTACCTTGGCATTGACCCTTCGGCTGATTCTTTGCATGTGGGGCAGTTGCAGGCGTTCTTAATATTGCGCAGATTTCTGGAAGATGGCCATAAAGTCATTCTGCTGGTCGGCGGTGCCACGGGAATGATAGGCGACCCGAGCGGGAAAAGCGCCGAGCGCACTCTACTGGACGCGAAAACAGTGGAGCGCAATTCGGAAATGATTTCAGAACAGGCGAAGCGCCTCTTGGGCAAGGGTGATTTCAAATTGCTGAATAACGCGGAGTGGTTGGAGAAGATTAAGCTCATAGATTTCCTGCACGACGTCGGGAAGAATTTCTCGGTTAACGCAATGATTCAGCGCGATTTTGTCAAAGACCGGCTCGCGAATCCGGAGCAGGGAATTTCGTACACGGAGTTCTCATACTCGCTCCTGCAGGCCTACGACTATTGGCACCTGCACAAGAATTACCGGTGCGACGTGGAGGTCGGCGGTTCCGACCAGTGGGGAAACATAGTTTCGGGCGTTGATTTTATCCGCCGCAAAGAGGGCAAAATCGTGTACGGGCTTACGTGGCCATTGCTTGTTGATAAGGGCGGGAAAAAATTCGGTAAAAGTGAGCAGGGGACAATATGGCTGGACCCCGCGAAAACCTCGCCGTTCCAATTCTACCAATTCTGGTTAAATTCAGCTGATGATGCCGTGGAAGAGTATTTGCTGAAAATGACGACTGTTTCCGACTTGGAAATCAGGACGATACTTACGGAGCACAAAAAGAATCCGGGCGATAGGCACGCGCAGAAAAAGCTGGCGTATGAAGCGACGCGACTCGTGCACGGCGACGACATCGCGAAAATAGCCGAGGACGTCTCTTCTGTACTGTTCGGAAAGAAAGAGGCGAAAGAGCTGAGCGCTTCCGAGCGGGAAATGCTTCACAAAGAGGCGCCGTCGTGCGAAGTACGGCTCGGTGAATCTATGATAGATGTGCTCGTAAAGGCGGAGCTTGCTAAATCCAGACGTGAAGCGAGGCAATTTATTGAAGACGGCGCGGTAACTATGAACGGCGCAAGGGTTTCCGGCATTGACAGGGTAATGATGCACGAAGACTTCCAAGACGCCCCCATAGCAACCCTCATGCGCGGCAAGCGCAATGTCGTCGTACTGACACTTGGTTGAATCCGTCAGGTTGTATTTTGTTTGGCCTTGAGTTCTAACAGTAGTAGAATACTCCATAATGTCGGAGTTCATTGAGAAACAAAAGAAATTATATAAAAGCCTGAAATCTTGCTTTTGTCCCGCACTTCAAGCCACGGTTCATTTCACATCCAACGGTCTGAATCATCTCCTGTACAACAGAAGACGACCTCGCAATCAGAATGAGAGACACTACAGGGCAGCTTTAATAAGCCATATAGTTGAGGTGATTGAGAAAGCCGCCACAGCGGTGAGGGAAGTAAGGTGTGAAGACCCTCTGACTGTGGTTTGGAGTCTCAACCACAACGTTAAGGGTCAAAGTATTGTGAAGGTGGTTCTCAAACAAGAGGGTGCCGGAAAAATGGAGTTTCTTAGCGCGATGGCAAAAAAGAAAACTAAAAAACCCAGGGCGTAACCCTGAGTTCTTTAGCGGTGCCTGTTGCCAGCATAGGAATTCCTTAGCTGGGGAGGGGCTTTCGCCCACAGGCACACACAAGCATGATACCACGCGTATATTGCGCAAGTCAACGCTTGTGGATAGTAAAATATGGCTCAACAGAGCGGTTAAAGGACTACCTAGATTTGCCTCACAAAATATCTTGTTACGTTTTCTATGTCCTACGCTGGTCTTTTGCTTGCCCGCCTCTCGTGGACAAAACACTAGAATAAAAAGATGAGATTATATGACGCTTGCAAAGCAGTGTGTTGGGCGTAATGTTTGATTTATGAAAACGGGCTATAAACAGTCTTTGGTTATGCTAGCCCTAATTGTTTTAGTGATTCCGCATGTGGCACTTGCGGCATGGTGGAATCCGTTCACTTGGAAGATTTTTATTTCCAATAAGGCTCCGAGGACACAGGTGCAACAGGTTCCAAACGCAACTACGACACAGGCAACTTCCACCACTAAGACGGTTGCCGCACCCGCTAGAGGAAAAGTCAAAGTAACTAGTGATGAGAGCAGCGTAATTGAGTCGTTGAAAAAGCAAGTTGCAGATTTGACACAAAAAGTTAATCAACCAAATCAACCGAAAGTTGAAGCGCTAAAAACCTCAATCTTAACTTTGCCGTCCGGCACGGTTGTGGAAACGGACGCGAACGGAAATATTATCCGTACCGTTAAGGATGTGCCACCACAAACGTATAGGTGTCCAAACGCAACGACCGTCAAATGCACGACTGGTCAAGCATTTGTTCCTGGCGTTACCGATTCAAACGGCTGCAAGCTTCAGGATCAGTGCATCTCTATTCCGCAATCATCTCTGGATTCTACTGGCTCAGCATCAAAATCCGTTGTCACACCCGCGCCAAAATCTCTTACTGTCCAAAGTCTTGATCTTCTATCTATAACACATCAACCAAGGGTCGGTTTTGGAGATTACCTCGGTGCATTTCGTGCAAATTCCAAGAATGGTCCGATGCAAATTCAGTCCATCACTCTGCATGTTATAAGTAGTACTAGCTCTTTGGCTCTGAGCAATGTCACATTACTAGACATATCTCGCGCTTCTGCTGT
>JAUYLR010000036.1 GCA_030698935.1 bacterium | reverse complement strand
ACCGAGAGCTGCGTCGCAATCAGACCCGCGAGCTCATCATTGTCGGTAAACATCAGTTCCGCCACGGCGACCGCATCGTTTTCATTGACGACGGGAACAACGTTGTCGCGCAAAAGATTCTCCATGCAATTCTTCATGTTCTGGTAATGCTCCTTGTCGCGGAAATCTTCTTTCGTCGCCAGTATCTGCGCGCAGAAAATCCCGTGCTTCGCAAAATACTTCGCGTACGTGCTCATGAGCTTCACCTGCCCCACGGCGGCATAGACCTGTTTCTTAACCACGCTGTCAACGCCCTCCTCTACCGTAATCAAGCCTCTACCTGTTCCCACGGCACCCGATGTTACGATGACCGCTTCAATCCCGTTTTTCCGGAGCTGTGCTGTTTGGTCTACGAGGAGCTTCAGAATGCGCGGATTAAGCGTGCCATTCTTTTTGGAAATGACGCCGGTTCCTATCTTTATGATGATTTTCTTATACATTATGATTTTTGACTTTTGACTTTTGTATTATTGTCTTACTTGTCCGCTCCCGCGCACAACCCATTTATAACCCGTAAGCGTCTCTATGCCCATGGGCCCGCGTGCGTGGAGCTTTTGCGTGCTGATGCCGACTTCGGCCCCCATGCCGAATTCCCCGCCGTCGGTAAATCTGGTGGACGCGTTGTGCATCACGACCGCCGCATCAATCGCGTTTAAGAATGTGCGCGCATGCTCCTCATTCTCGGTCAAAATCGCCTCAGTGTGCGATGAGGTATGGTCTTTCACGAAGGCAAGACCCTCTTCAAAATCCTTCACTGTTTTCACGGCCATCTTCAGCGACAAAAATTCATGCCCGAAATCGCCCGTGCGCGCCTTTTTGAGCAGGTTTTTAGGGTAGGTACTTTTTAATATCGTGAATGCATCGGGGTCGGCAAAAATCTCAACGTCGTATCCGGATAACGCTCCGGCGAGAGCCGGTAGAAGCCGGGGCGCAATTTTCTCATGCACCACGAGCGCATCAAGCGCATTGCAGACGCCGGGAGCCTGAACTTTTGCATTGACGATTATAGGTACGGCTTTCCCCGCATCAAACGATTCATCAACAAGTATGTGGCACACGCCCGCACCGGTTTCAATAATCGGAATCCGCGCATTCTCGCGCACAAACTCAATCAACCCCGCTCCGCCGCGCGGAATGAGCACGTCTATGAGTCCGTGGGCATTCAAAAGCTCTTTCTTCCAGTTGCTCTTCGGGTCCACAAGATACACCGCGTCTGATGAAACCCCGTGCGACTGCAAGACCGCATGAATGCACGCGACTATCGCACGGTTAGTGTGATAGCTTTCCTTCCCGCCTTTGAGTACGACGGCATTCCCCGTTTTGAGCGCGAGCGCCACGAGGTCAATGGTTACCTCCGGCCGTGATTCATAAATGACTCCGATAACTCCCAAGGGAACGCTTATTTTTTGTATGCGAAGACCGTTTGGCCGCGTCCGTTCGTCCAAAACCTTCCCCAACACGTCAGGCAGTTCCGCGACCTGCTCTATGCCCGTAATGTATTTCTCCAACCTTAACTCATCCAATCCGAGCCGTTTCTTCATCGGTTCTGTGCCCGTAAAAGAGCCGAGGTCGCGCGCATTCGCCGCCATTATTTCCCCCCGCGCTCCTCGCAGGGCCTGTGCAATATCAAGAAGGATTGCATTCCGTACCGCGTGGCTCAAGAGGCCGAGTTCTGCGCCCGCCGCTTTGGCCTTTTTTAATTGTGAGATATTACTTTTCATTCAACTCTTGTGCGCGCTTATATGCCGCGCGGGCCGCATCTTCTACGATGCGCGAAAGACCGTTTTTTTCAAAAACGCGGAGCGCGGCCTCTGTTGTTCCGCCTTTGGAAGCAACTTTTTGTATGAGTTCCCCGTAACCCGCTCCCTCCTGCAGGGACGCGGCGGCGGCAAACGTCTTCTCTACCAAGGCACGAGATTCTTTTTCATCCAATCCGAGAGCTCCGGCCGCTTTCTCCAGAGCTTCCGCAAATGCGAAGAAGTATGCCGGCCCGCTGCCCGAAATGGCCGTCACGGCGTCTATCTGCCCTTCATCATCCACCTCAAAATTCTCGGAGAGGTCGTTAAGCAACTTCCGCGCCTTTACGGTCTCTTCCGCTGACAGACCGGAGCTTTTCCATGCGGAAATTCCCTGTCCCACGGAGAGTCCGATGTTCGGCATGACCCGCACAATTTTCTCGTGACCGAACAGCTCCTTTATTTTTGCAATGGTAACGCCGGCCGCGACTGAAACGAGAATAGAGTTCCCGGAAATGCGCCCTCGTATCTCTTCCGCCAGAGCCACGAGGTCTTGCGGTTTTATCGCAATAATTACGGCGGATGCATCCTTGAGGCCTGCGTACGAGTTATCAGGCGTGACAGAAAGATGAGAAGATTCCTTTTCCACACGAGCGGCATCGCGGTCAGCAACAAAAATATCATGGCGTGACTTGGACCCTGTCTGCGTGCGAGCACGCACAGGCAGGCCGCGCAGAGATTGCGCGATTGCCTGCCCCATATGTCCGAAACCTATAAGAAATATTTTCATAGTCTTATTCGCCAAGTATAGCTGTAACAGAGCGCACAACAAAATGCTTCAGTTCCTCAAGAGAACGCGTGAAAACAAAAGACCCCTTTCGGGGCCTTTTGTGTTAAGACAACAGTTGCGTCTTAAACGGTTGCGGCAACCTTGCTGACCTTGACCGCGTTCGGCCCCTTCGGGCTTTCTGCGACTTCAAAGGAGACCTGGTCACCTTCGCGAAGTTCGTCAAACGTGATGCCGACGAGCTCGTTGGAGTGGAAAAAGAGATCTCTCTCCTGTCCCTCTCGCTTGATGAATCCGAATCCCTTGTCGGTGAGACGGGCAATTGTTCCTGTTTGCATAGCAATGAGAAAAATTACGTAAGTAATGTATCAAGTGCAGTAAGCTGGAGTGGAAGCTCGATCCTCACTTCTCTGGATCAGCGCTGATTTGATAGGTTGAGTATAGCATGCCTGAAATTCGGTGTCAAGCACTCTTTGGAATCCGCGCCGAAAGCAGTTCTTTCACTTCCGCATCGTCCACTTGTTCAAACTCAATATAGTGCGCGCCGACGGCGCCCAGAAATTCTTCGGGCGGCTCCAACGTGATGACCTTATCCGCCTCTTTTCGCAAACTCTCAACCGCTTCCGCGGATGCTACCGGAACCGCAACGACAATGCGCGCGGGATTCTGCGCCCGGAGAGAGCGCACGACGAGCCGCACCGTGAGGCCGGTCGCGATTCCATCGTCAATGACGAGCGCGGTCTTGCCGGAAATTGGTATCGGCCTTCGGTCTCCCCGATATTCTTTGAC
>JAUYLR010000026.1 GCA_030698935.1 bacterium | reverse complement strand
ACAGTAACCTACTCATTGACTTCTTCTATAAGTCACCCTTGCAGCCGAGCTTATTTTTAAGCAGAAAGTACGATATATTTAGGCAGTACTTCAAAGAGCGACCCGAATGGGTTAGGATGCCCGTGCGCAATGTTGCGAAGTATAAGAAGGCCCGGTGGTGAAGGGGTAACACGGTGATCTGCAAAATCACTATGCGCGGGTTCGAGTCCCGCCCGGGCCTCACGTCCTCAAAGAGTCTTTTCTTAGCAGGACGTATGCCGAGATGGTGGAATGGTATACACGCAACACTTAAGATGTTGTGAGCATTATGCTCTTGTGGGTTCGAGTCCCACTCTCGGCACAAAAAGAGAGTAGGTGCTTTAAGAACTTGTTATTTCGCTTTTTGTATTCTCTCCTTGAGTGCTTTAAGCCCAAGATTTCCGGGAGCGCCTAAGCTCACCTTGGAAGCGATATTCTTTGCTAAGTCAACCGGTGTGTCAGAAACTAGTTCTGCCGCCTGTTTATAGGCATCGCGGAATGGAACTCCCTTTTCAGTCACTAATTTGTTCGCGATGTCCGCGGTAAATATGCCGGAAGTTATTTTTGCTTTTATGCTTTGCTCCTTCGGCGTAAGACCGCTCAACAGCAATCCGACAACCTCCAAACTGTCGGCAACAATTTTCGTGCTCTCAAACAACGGCTTCTTCATAAGCTGTCCGTCCCTGTTGTAGCCGGAGATAAGATTCTTTGCGATATCTTTCACCATCAATTGATTTGCGATGACGACGCTTACATTCCCGCGCAGTATTTCCATCACGTCCAGATTGTGCTTCTGCGGCATGATGCTAGAGCCGGTCGTGAGCGACCCGTCCACCGCAAAGAAATCAAACTCCTGCGACGTGAACAGGAGCATGTCGTTTGCAAATTTGCCCAAGGTGAGCATGACTTGAGTGAGTGCCTCCATGTAAGCGCTCTCAAATTTCCCGCGTGAGTTTTGGCAATACAAAGAGTTAACTTGTACGCCGGAAAATCCGAGTTCTTTCGCGGTGAATTCCCTATCAAGAGGAATGGAGACGCCAAATCCGGCGGCGGAACCAAGCGGGCTCTTGTCCAGATGTTTCGCGGTTAGCGCGATAAAATCCGCATCGTCCAAAAGACTTTCTGCAAACGCGGAAAAGTAGTGGCCGAGACTGGAGAGCATCGCTTGCTGGGTGTGCGAGTATCCCGGCATGGGGACCTTTTCATATTTTTCCGCCATCTTGAGGAATACATCCGCTAGCCCGAGAGATGCGGCTCCCAACTTTGCGAGATGATGCTTCATATAGAGGCGCGTCGCGACCAGAACCTGATCGTTCCTGCTTCTCCCCGTGTGCAATTTCTTTCCGGCCTCGCCAACCTTCGCGGTCAGATAATTCTCTATAACCGTATGACAGTCTTCATCCGCGGGAGTGATGCTTACCTTCCCCGCTTGGAAATCTTTCAAGAGCGCGTCCAGACCGCCGAGTATCGCTTTTGCTTCTGCGCCTGTGAGTATGCCGATTTTCTCCAAGCCTTTTGCGTGTGCCTTGCTCGCCTGAATATCAAACGGCAAAAGTTCCAAATCAAAAACCGAATCCGTACCGGCGGTATATTTCTCCACTGCTGGATTTATTTTTTGCTCTCTCTTGTTCCACAGTTTAGTCATAAGTTTTGATATTCCAACATTCTTGAGAATGTTGGAATGTGCTTAGGATTTCTTCTTTTTGTTTTTGCGTGCTATCTCGTTCGCAATTTTCATCTGCAATGAATAGAGTTCAATGAATCCGGCGCTTGCATTCACGTTGAAGTTGTACCCCTCGGCATTGTTGAAAGAAACGAATGCGAGAGCGTGCGGAGATTCTACGGCGACAACCGCCGCTTGTCCCTTGAACAATCTGACCGTTACTTCCCCGCTCACGTTTTCATTGACGGAATCATTGAATGCGTTAATCGCATCCATGACGGGGTCAAGCCACAGCGCGCCGTAGCAGAGATATCCCCAGCGCGTGTCCATCATTTCTTTCAATTCGTTTTGGTTCTTGGTGGAAACATATTTCTCCAAAGAGCGGTGCGCCTCAATGATGGTGTGGAGTCCCGGATGTTCATATATCCCGCGGTTTTTGAGGCCTATCAGCCTGTCTTCAATGACCTGGAATGTGCCGACTCCGTGTTTGCCGGCTACGGTGTTTAATTTCATGATGAGCGCGGCAAGCGTTAGTTTCTCCCCGTTCAGTGCGACAGGGATTCCCTGTTTGAATTGCAACTTAATGAATTCCGGTTTGTCGGGCGCATCTTTGGGAAGCGTGTACGTCGTGAGAAACCTTTCTTCGGGAGCGATGAGGCTTGGGTCTGTAATTTCCCCGCCCTCCCATGTGATGCCGCCCATGTTGTCGTCGTCGGAATACGGGAAATCAACGGTGACGGGAACCGGAATGCCGTTTTCTTTCGCGTATGCGATTTCTTCTTTCCTGTCCATTCCCCACTCCCTGACTGGCGCAAGGATTTTCATGTTCGGACTGTGCGCGAGCACGTATCCGTCAATTCTGACTTGGTCGTTTCCCTTTCCCGTGCTTCCGTGAGCGATTGCATCGGCGCCCTCTTTCTCCGCAACTTCAACCGCCTTTTTTGCGAGAATCGCACGGGCCATCGGGGTTGAAAGATGGTACTCGCCCTGATAGTGAGCGTTGGCTTTTATTCCCTTCGCCAAATACTCGTTGGCGAATTCTTCTTTGACATCAAGTGCCACCGCTTTCACTGCTCCGAACTTAAGCGCTTTCTGTTTGATTGCCTCCAAATCATCGTGCTGTTGGCCGAGGTCAAGCGTGAGCGTTACAACCTTGGCCTTGTACTCATCTTGTATCCATTTCAATAGTACAGAAGTATCAAGCCCTCCCGAATAGAGGAGCACGACTTTCTTGATGTCTTCTTTCTTTCCCTCGTATGAGGCGACTTTGTGGTACGGATGCTGTGGTTTCATGTTTCGTAATTTTACCCTATTAATTAAAAACGGCCACCTGTGGCCGTTTTGAAGATTGTTATTGAATATAACAAGCACTCTAAAACAGCCGATGTGAGGCCGTTCGACGTCGGTTCTGTGTGTTTGTTTTCTTTACCTGCATGTTGCTATTGTAACCCATTATCAGATTCTGTGCAACAAGAAATTGCCTCTCTAATTATGCGCAAATTTACCCAGAAAATATAAGTGCTTCCAAATGTT
>JAUYLR010000099.1 GCA_030698935.1 bacterium | reverse complement strand
GCGCATAATAGGAGCGGCAACGAATCGGGAAGCTATCGCGGCGGTTCCCACTGCGGCTGTCTTCAGCATCGTGCCGGTGAAGTTGAGCCCGCCGACCTTGCTCGCCCACTTGCTAGAGAGCTTGAAAGAAGCAAAGAGCAGTCCGAGGATTATGAAATAGGAAAAGAGGACGGCGATGTCGCTACTTGCGGGCTTAGTTGGCGATGCGAGTTGGCCGAGCGTGCCGCCGCTCATCGCGGTCATTTTTGAAGAAACAGTAAGCGTTATCCAGAGAAATATCATGAGGAGTGGGGCGAGCGCGGCATTGTGCAGAAGCGACGACCACCAACCCTTCCATCCGTAGGTATTGCCGTCTACTGCCGGAATGAGATGTGTCGCAAACGCGCCTGCCGCCGTAACCATGAGGAAAATGAAAAGTATAGCGCGGAGGATGAGCAGATATGACCCATAGAAAAGCACGCCTGCGGCCCCCAATATCAGCAGTGCCGATAAAATCCCGTGAGCCAATGCGCTCCAATTGCCTTGTTGCTCGGCCTTTTCCCACAGTGCGCCGGTTGTGTCGCCAACACTGGTAATTCTCATGAAGTTGAGAAATGCTCCGGAAAACCCTACATTCCGGAAGGGAACAAAGCCGCCAGTTTCTACCTTTACGGGAACGCCGCCCTTATCGCGTATTGCCGCATCACCACGCGCGGTGCTAAGCGGCACCCCGCTTGCGGAAGCATAGAACTGTCCGGCGGTGAAGTTAGAGGCGTCAATTATCATTTTCGTAAAGAGCAGGCTGAAATTGATAACGACAGCTATCACGAGCACACGTGCCAATAATTTTTTCGCCCCATATTCTTCTATAGAGAGTATTGTTGATATGGCGAGGAACGTGAACATGCCGATTATGACGATATTCGCGATATCGCGCATCGCCGTCCACCCTGCATTTACCCCCGGTGAGACCTTCTCAAATATCTCGCTTGCAAAAAGTAAAATGGTGTTGTCCACCGTCCATTTGAACAGCATGTCTGCGAGCGCAAGTAGCCACGAGGATATAGATACGAGAAGAGAGCCTATGACCACGGAGATTATGCGTAGCCAGCAGGTGGCGCTGAAAACGGACAATGCGGTGCACGTTACGTTACTGGCATCGGCCTCTTGCTTTGGAACAACTTGTTTTAAGAGTATCCGGGCAGCACCGATCGGGTCGGCACCAAAAGGATATTCCAAAATTGTTAAGTAATTTGTGATTTCTGTCGTTAGAGTGACCTGCTTGCTTGCGTTATTTGTTTTTTTTGCTTTGTCAAATTCCGTCAGCGCGAATCTAAGTCCCTGGTAGGCCTTGCTTCCGTTGATGAATTTGGTTTCGTCACATCCTGGGGTTCTACCATAGACCCCGGTGCCTACACATTGATACACAAGGGGTTTAGCCGCAGGGGGAGGGGTTTGCGCATACGTAATGTTCGCAGCCACCACCGGTTTTTGCGGTTGGATGCTGGCGGGGAAAAGAACGGCGATTGCGAATATCACGACCGCAAGCAGTGCCATTCCCAGAGAGCGGTGTGTAAGGATTTTTCTCATACGCATTACCTCTTCCACTTGTTCGCCCACATCGTTATCACGCCGGGATTATTTATGTTGCACCAGCCGTTGGGGAGCGGGTCGTCGCCCCACTGCTTCACGGTGTCCGCCACAACGCCGGTGAGCGCGGTTTGCACAGTCGTCGTCTGCTGTATCGCGGATTGCGCCTGGTCCGCCGTATGAAGCGCTCCGCTTGAAACGAGCGCGTTAACCTGATTGTAGGCATCGGTCGGGCTCGTACTCTTATTCATGACTCCGGCGAGTATCTGATTGATTTTGGTCATCGTCGCGTTGGAGGCAGTGATGTCGGCCTGTGTCGCATTTGCAAGCGCAGCCATGTTTTTGTCTATGACCGCCTGTGAAGCCGTCGTTGTCGTCGCTATCTTGAGGGTCATGCCGTTTTGCTGCGCGTATGCCGTGACCGGAGGCACAATCAAATCCCAACACGCGCTTTCCGCCGCGCGCATCTGCGCGATGCCCTGCCGTATCACGGAAGCCGTTGCATTTTTCGCCGCGGAGTACGCGGTCTCATTTGCATAGGCGGCAGTAACGGCGTCCACCGTGGCGCTTATTTGTCCGCTCTCTACCTCCAGGCCGGTACTGCTGACGATTCTGTCAAAATAGGACTGCTGGCCGAATTGGGAGTCAATAAGCCCCATCAGCCCGCCGGCGCCGGCGGCGAGAATCTGTTGTCCTATCCCCGCGAAGAACCCGTCTACCAATTGCCCGATGTCGTTCGCGTTTTCAAGCTGATTGAAACCTGAACCGAGCTGCTGCTGTATCGTGCCGGCGATGATGAAACCGGGGGTAACAACGCGCGAGATGCCGCCCGTATCCACGGTGACGTCGTACACGCCGCTGTTCCATCCGAGGCGGGTCAAACGCAAATCTCTGTCCGCCGCCACGCCGCTCATGACCAAGCTTTGCGTGTTGAACATCGCGCCCATGGCGTTGCAATTGGGGTCCGCAACCGTGTATAAATCTTGCGGCCCGCTGTATGAGCCGCTGTTAATTGCGATGACGGCCGCGGGGTCCGGATTTGAACATGCGAGTGAGGACCCCGGATTTTGAGTTGATTGCGCGTAGTTGCGGCTAACGGCAAGTTTCACATCGTCCCTATACGCGGAGGTGATTGAGTTGAGCGCGGCGCTGTTGATAGCCTTATCCACAACGGCATCCGCCCATTTCTTTTCGTCTACCGCGAGATTTTCCGGGAACATCGGACCCGTTTCGCATGTCTCTACCCCCTCGTCGTCTGTGGTGCAGACCTTTCTTCCGGTGAGAAAACTCTTTGATGTTTTTGCGACCAATTGAGCTATTTCGTGTTTCCGCTCCGCATTTATCATAGAGCGCAAAACGCATTCTTTGTATACGAGAATACCGGTGTTCCGTGTCACGGCCGCATCGCTGACCGGCACGAATCCCCCGCCTTGCGCAGCTATCTGGCCGACGCTCATTGAAAGGGCGCCCCGCACATCTTTGCAGTTCGCCATTGCCGCCGCTTCACTCATGCCGCCGAAGAGCGCGGGGCCGGCGGTTTGACCGGACGTTTGAACCGGGCCGGATGCTTGGGCATAGACGCCCGCGGGCGAAGCGAATACGACAAATGCACACGCGAGAATAACGAATGTTTTTTTGCTCATCCCGTTAGAAGTAGGAAGCTTGCGCCTCCGACCCGAAGCCATTGCCCGTAAGTAATCAACCAATGAAAAACATCCGTTGAGTGTAGCGTAGACTAAACTTCCGCGACTTCTAACGGGATTCATAGTCATGGCGTTTTTCTCTTCTCGTATGATGAGAGAGCGTTGAATGAGGCGTACACATCCTGCTCCGCACTGTTGTATGTGCGCAGGAGCGCCAAGGTCGCCATCGGGTCGCCGGCGTTCTGTATCATCGCGTCAAGCGTTGTCGCGAATTGCAGAAGCGCATTCGTCACTCCCAGATGGTACTCAAGCGCGTCTTGCGGAACAGTCACTGCGGAGAGCAGCAAAACGGTTTTGCGGTACCGTCCCGCGGCCTCGCCTAAAATTACAAGGTTATGCGTATCGCGGGTTTGGACATAATCGTTGAAAATCCCCAGCTCCGATTCTGAATTCAAAAGCATCGGAGCAAGCGCGGCCTCTACATCATCGCGGTACACAAGTACGCGGGCATACGAAACATCGGAATCTGTTTTTATATCGCCCTGTGCGACCGGAGTAAACGAGACGGGAGCGACCGTTGCTTCGGCAATGCTGTCTGCGATTTGCGCCCCCTTCTCTTCCGTGTACGTGCCGGCGTTTTTCAGCGCGACATACGTACCGAGGAGCTGTCCGAATACGTCGTTTTCAGTGTGAGAGAAATCATTCGGTCCTGCCGACGTGGCTTGTACGGCAGTTTCCGCACCTGTTTCCGTATCAGCCCCGTATCCCCATCTGCTCTCTACCGAGTACACCGTGCCGGGAGCGGCAACAGCTCCGGGGTTGACGGTTTCTATGCTTTTCGTTGCCTGCCAGACGGTTGCTCCTACAAGTAGGATTACGGAAAACGCGGCAGTGATGACGATGGGCGAGAATTTCATTCCCATGGAATCCTTCCACAGCAAAATAAACCCCGCATCGTTCGCGCGCCCCGTTAGAAGCCAGCGCGCTTTCTGTCTGTTGTTTTGTACATCCATAATATTCAAAGAATCCACGCTTCTAACGGGGCGCGTTTGTTTTCCACAACAAAATTATAACACCCACGGGGCAGGCATTAGGCGCTGGGCAATAGGCAATAGGGGAAAATGTGACCCGAAACGCATCGTCTTTGCGAGCGTAGCGAAGCAATCCAGAATGCGCCCGACAAGTCGCGGAAAAATACCCTAGATTGCTTCGCCATGCTCACAATGACGCTCTCAATACTACAAACCGCCGTTGGAACTGAAAGAAAACACGCTCCCCGCATCGTTTCCGGAGAATTTCACTTCGTAAGCGGAGAAAAGTTGCACGAGCGCGACATAATTCTTAATAAATTCATCCGCGTTCACATTGTACGCGTTAACCGCATCAAGCAATTGCGTTTCATTCTCTGTTTTTGAGAGGCGCACGAGGCCTTGTGCCGCGCCGGCATACACGTTTGCAAGCCCCGCGTTCAGCATTTCCGCTTCCGGCGGGACATTGTTCATGTTCGCTACCGTCGCGCTCAACTGCGCGTACGCATCCGCGATTTTCCGGAGATTTGCGGCGGCCTCCGCGCCGGATACCGGGACCGTGCGCGCGCTCCCCGCAGTTAATTGCGCGTATGCTTCCGCGATTTCCGGAATGCCGGCGGCTTTAGCGGGGTCAACACGGCTGTCAAAAAACGTTTTCAGAATCTGTACAACATCCGTATGCGCATTTTCAAAGCCAGTTATGACCGAACCTAGGGCGTTGCCGTATTCAAAAAGCGCTTTTTGTTCCGGCCTTCGCGAATCTGCCGCGGGGGCAGCAAAGGATAACGCCCGTACGAAAAGTGCGTACGGTTCAAAGAGCGGACCGGTTTGTGCTGTGTCCGGTTCTTTTGTGGGGACTTTTACGGCGGGGCGGGGAATTATTGATACTGCAGAGGCTTCCGGTTTTGGCATAGCGGGAGTGAAAGACCAAGCACGCGGAGGCGCGCCGGCATCGCGTGCCGGATTGAGAGGATTCCCCCGCGCCGATTCTGTCGGACGGGCAGGCTCTGCGGCGGGCGGAGCGTAATACGGATACTCCACCGAAATGTTTTCCACGCCGCCGCGCTCAATGCCGGTTCCCGTATTATTTTTTGCCATCATTCCTCCGGTGACCACGAGAACCGCCGCCGCGATGAGAGCGACGGTATACCGGTGCGCGCGTATCCACTGCATAGCGTATAGCGTATAAGGTATCGGGCGCAGTAGCAACACCGCGCGGGACCCTTCTCATACAGTGAGGATGCAGTGAGGCGACGCCTCGCTGCATGTGAACATGTCAACGATTCTGTACGGCCGTTGACTATTGTTGACATTCCAGACATCCGGAAGATGCGGTGTTAGAATGCAGAGCATGATTGAGCGTTTTGCTGTATCTGTTGTTCTCTGTGCGACGCTTCTTTTTAGCACCCCAAGTCCAGCGCTCGCGTATCCGTTCGGGGGCAAAACCAGCGTTGTGCTGCCGTGTTTTGTGTTCGGCGTAGTCCCCTACGGCAACATTTCAATGCTCGGTGCGCCGAACCCCGGCTTATATATTTGGACCCCTGCAACCAAAACATATCAAAATGGGCCCCCGTCGCGTTCGGGCCAGTGGCTTTTGGGCCTGACCGGCATTCCTTACATTTGCGTTGTCTTTCCGATAGGACCGATTATTGTCCCCGGCATCACGATTTCAATGATGGGGTCGTCATAGAAATCAGCTGCTAGCGACTAGCTTCTAGCTACTAGGTAAAATGCGTTCCGGTCCTGTATTTCCTAGAAGCTAGGCACTAGAAGCTAGAAGCTGTCCCGCAATGCACTTCCATTGCGGGAGCGTCACATCCTCCGCGCGCGCTTTTATATTTATTTCGCACTGCTCAAATGCGTGCGCGACCAACCCCCTTTCAAATGTTCCCGCGAGATTGCTAAGCAGAAATTTCCTTTTGGACTTGAATCCCGCGTGCAAAACTTTGAAAAATAATTCCTCGCTCGTATCCGCAAAAAAGTCTCTAGAAATATTTTCTATGAGCAAAATTGCCGAGTCAACCGACGGCGGCGGCGAGAAATTCTGGGCAGGGACTTTCATCACAATTTTCGGTTTTCCGTACGTCTTAACCGAGAGCGACAGCAGGCTCTCTTTTTTACTTACGATTCTCTGCGCGACTTCTTTTTGAACAAGGAGCGCCATAGCCCGCGGCTGCTTCTCTGATGTGAGGGACTGACGGATGATTTCTCCGGTTATGTAGTACGGGATATTTGCCGCCACCACATAGCTGCCGGATTCAAGCCCGAGTGTTTCCGGATTCGCATCCCGAATGTCCGCGCCATGCACGGTAAGCAGACCGGAATTAATCTCATCAAGGAAAACCTCATTGAGATGTGCGACAAGCGCCTCGTCTTTTTCTATAGCGACGACACGTGCGCCGGTTTCTTTTGCAAGTGCGAGCAATTCGCGCGTGAGGGCGCCCCTCCCCGGACCGATTTCAAGCACGGTGTCGCCGCGCGTAATGCCCACCGCATACGCGAGCGCGCGCGCCGCCCACCGCGACTTTAAGAAGTGCTGACCAAGCCTCGCTCCTTTGCTCATATGATTTAGCGAAATCATGCCGCGCAATCGTCCTTTAAAGCGCGGCGCTAATCAATAATATCCTCTCGTTCCGAATTCTCCGCATGCGGGCTCGCCATAAGCCGCTCATCAATATCGGAAAGGAATTCCGACGGCATCGCGCTCTCGCGCGTGCCGTATTTGGAGCGTTCCGCCGCGTACGAAAGAAAAAGGTGTTTGCGGGCGCGTGTGAGCGCCACATAAAAAAGCCGCCGTTCCTCTTCCGGATCGCGGTCCGCATCGTTCCGGAGTGATGGAAATAACCCCTGTTCAAGTCCTACGATGAAGACCGCATCAAATTCCAGCCCCTTCGCCGCGTGCACCGTCATGAGAGAAACGCCGCTTTTTTCTCTTTCCAAATCAAGTTCATCCTGTTCGCTCTGGAGAGCCGCTTCTTCCAGAAGTTTCTCAATGCCCGCGGGCGGTTCCTCGTTTTCATACTTTGCAGCGAGGTTGGCGAGCTCGCGCACGTTCCCCAAGTGCTCGCGCCCCTCTTCGGTTTTACTCACAAACATTTTTTGTATCCCGCTTTCTTCTATGCAGAACTTCACGGCTTCCGATGCGGGAAGAGTGTTCACGGCATGGCGAATTTTTGCGAGCGAATTGATAAAACTTTCAACTTTAACTCTAGTTGAACCCGCCAGCCCCGTTAGAAGTAGCCCGCCCCAAAGGCCCTGCGGGCGCGCAAGCGCGGGCGCGACTTCTAACGGGGTGAACATCTTCTCAAGCGTAACTTTCCCGATTCCGCGCGGAGGAACTGCGACGATGCGCGCTAAATCGCTTCTACTTTTCGGATTCAACGCTGCGCGCAAATACGAAAGCACATCCTTCACCTCTTTGCGCTCAAAAAATCGCGTGCCCAATACGCGATACGGCAATCCCGCGTGCAAGAACGCTTCTTCAAGCACCCGCGATTGTGCATTCTCCCTATATAAAATTGCAATCTCGTTTGCAGGAACACCGTGCTTGCCCTCCGAAGCCTTGCCGCGTCCTCCCGAAGCTTCATGCGAAGGAGGGGCGGAGGATGGGTCCATGAGTGCCGCCGCCTGCTCCACGACGAACCATGCTTCGTCGCGCTCATTCATCGCACCATACAGAGTAATCGGTTCTCCCGTGTCGTTTTCGCTGAACAGCGTCTTCGGAATGCGGTTCACATTCTTTTCTATCACCGAGTTTGCCGCCGCAAGAATAGTGCGCGTGGAGCGGTAATTTTGTTCAAGACGGACCACGGTGACTTTCGGAAATGCGCGCTCAAACGAAAGCAGATTTCTTATCTCCGCCTGCCGCCACGTGTAGATGCAGTTATGCGTCACAATGCCATTCGCAATGAAGTTGTGGGTGTTTTCTATGTCCAAATCGTACACCATGGATTTTTTTGCCGGGATGCGCTCGACTTTTTCAACGATATCGTAATTGTTTTTCGCATCAAACACGGCCATTCCGGGCAGGACCGAACTCGCTGGCAGATATGGAAGCGAATTCCCGTCTTTCGGCCTTTTTTTATTGCCACCGAGACGTGCCGTCTCAACTACCTCTGCGTGTGGCAATACGGTCTGTATTTTATGCACAATTTCGCGCAATTCCCCGTAATCCTTATACGCGCTTTCAAACCGCCAATTGTCCAGATCATTTTTCTTCGCTGGGCGCACCGATAGACCGATTGATTCAAGAGCTCGCTTGTCGGTGGGCTCGCTCGCGGCAATTGCGATGCGATGCATCGGTGTCAGCTTCCTCTGGCTTCCGCAGAGGGTAACAACGATGTTTCGCCGGCCACCTGTTGTTGCTTGTGCGCGGTGATGCGGGTACTCGTATGCAAGACCCCGTGCTTCGAGCAGTGCGCGCGCCGACGTTTCTGTATCAAAGTGTTCAAATACAGCGCTGATTGCCCGTTGGTCGTGGACGTAGCCGTTCACACTCAACCCCTTGCGTGCGACGAAAGGAATGGTGGGTATCTTGTATTCCAGCGATGTTATGTATTCAAAAACTCGCGCCTCGTTGGGCGTTGCATGCGTTGCGATAATCCACACTTTGTCAGCGTGCTCCTGATTGCAACGGAGTTGGAAACCGATCATCGGCATCTGTTGACCGTTCGTATACACCTTTGAGACGCCGATGCGCCATCCGAACCCGCGTTTATACATGAGGTACGTGAAGTACGATTGTGGAACAATTCCCAATTTATATCCCGCAAAATGTATGTGTTCCGGCGTGCTTACGAGTTTCTTCCCGGATTTAAAAGTGAGCGCGACGAGGTTGCCGGTGAACGAACGCTTGCGCGAGCGGATAACCCGAGTGGCTCGCAGGTGGCCGCTCCCATGATTGGAGAGGGCGAGGTCGCCCGCCCGCACGGACTCAATCGGCTTTTCCGTACCGTCAGCCATTGTGATTTTTGTGCCGGCAACAAGACACTGGTCCAAATCCCCCACGACGCAGATATTATTTTTTTCTCCGCACAGCAGGCGCATCATTTCATACTGCACGCCGCTCGTGTCCTGGTATTCATCAACGGTCAGGTAGTGCCATCGGTTCTGCAGGAGGGAAAGCGTTTTCGGCGATTCCCGCAGAAGCGTGAGTGTCCGCACCAGCAAATCATCAAAATCCAAACCGTCCTCGGCGCGGAGCGCCTGTTCGTAGCGGTCCCACACGAGCGCCACCGTCTGCTCGCGGCGGGTTCCCGCGCGCTCGCGGTATTCGCGAACCGACGTGCCCGCTCCCTTCTCGCGGGAGATGGCGGAAAGTATCTGGCGCGGCGTCCACTCCTCTGTATCAAGTTGCTTCAGGATATTTTTGACCGCCCGCGTGCTGTCGTCTTGGTCCCAGATGGAAAAACCGCGCGGAATGCCGGCCTCTCTATGGAACTCACGCAAAAGCCGAACTCCCAAAGAGTGGAAAGTCGCTATAAGAGGCGTCGCTCCGGCCCTACCCCGCAGGAGCCGTGCTACTCTCTCCCTCATTTCCCCCGCCGCCTTGTTGGTAAAGGTTACCGCGAGGATGGTTCGGGCCGGCACCCCGCTCTCTATCAGTTGTGCAATCCGGTGGGTGATAGTTTTCGTCTTTCCCGCTCCCGCCCCCGCGACGATGAGAAGCGGCCCCTCTTTATGCAAAACAGCCTCTTTTTGAGCCGTATTTAAGCCGTCCAAGAATCTTGAAGTCATTGTCATGCGGGGGTGATTTTTTGGGGTTCCGGAGCGTTGAACTGGTGAACCCCGTTAGAAGCTCACGCGGGGGTATTGACTTGCTTTCCAATCTTTTTGGTGCTCATCTCTGCGCAAACCACGGGCATTTAGCTTCTAACGGGGTGAACTATACCATGCCCAAACACCAACTTTGGCATTGATTCTATTTTGCCGTGAGCATGATTTGTGGCTCTAAATAGGCATAATTCGTTAGTTTTGTACCAACTACTAACCGCAGAAGCAAAATGATGCCAAAGTTCGGTGAGGGGGCATGGCACAATTCCGGCATTGACACCCTGCCTAAAAACATCGTGTACTAGGGAATTGATGAAGTTCCGGAATATCAGAAAGAAGCCTCCGGAAGCGTCTTTCAGACGCCATGATTAAGTATTTCTGCGCGCAGAAGTGGCTGGAATATGGCTGAAAACAAGGTCATTATTCTATTACCGGCGAAGAACAAAACGGCAGAAGAGGCGTTCGGCACGAAGACCGCGCTTCCCAGAGTTGCGGTTGCCAAAACCGATATCCACTGCATAAATTCAAATGCCGTTGACTCACTCATGCATGAAGGTACAGTGAATGGGTACGGTGGTTTAGTCATTTTTCTTTGCGGCCTATCTTCCTGAAAAGCTAGATATAAAGCCACATTACGACTGAAACTCTTATCAACCGCCGTCCAAAAACGCATATAGCGAGCCAAATTGAGGATTCCGGCGCGGATTCACGACCCGCGTTAGAGAGGACATATGATGGGTCCAAAACCGCAAGGGTGGCCTGCCTGCCCGCCTGCGTGCGTCGCGCGGACAGGCGCAGGCAGGCGGTTTCTTTGATTTCCCTCATTCTGACTGTCGGTTCCTTCCTTCCCGCCACCGCACAAGCTTGGAATTTAGGCGATTTTCTCGCCTCATTCGGGAAACTGAACGCAAATCAGGCCGAGGCATCCTCAATAGGCGGGAACATCCAGACCATGCAGCTTCCGAGACCTGCTATGAATATAGACCCCTCGCCGGCGCGGGGTGGAGGCGAAATAACGATAGTGGACGGCACTGCGCTCAAAGGCCATTCTGGAACGATAGCCGACATTGAGAAACCGAAAAATGCGACCATCAGCGTCTATATAGTGCGCGAGGGAGATACATTGACCGGCATCGCGAAACTTTTCAGGGTTTCTCCCAGTACCATCCTTTGGGCAAATGATTTACCACGCAACACTGTGCTTAAGGTCGGGCAAACACTCATTATCTTGCCTGTTACCGGCGTGAGATACGCCGTAGAGTCAGGCGATACGCTCGTTTCTATCGCAAAGAAGTTCGGCGCGGACGCGACAGATATCGCCAATTTCAACGGCATTGACGACGGCATGATTGTCGTAGGCATGAAGCTTATCATTCCGGACGGCGAGATCGCGGTTGCTGCGGTCGTCGCCGCCCCAGCCTCGACCAAGCCAGCATCTGGCTTGGCTGCGACACTCAATGTCCCTCGGGGGACGGCAGAACAAAACGGATACTATTTGCGTCCGATTATAGGCGGCATAAAGACGCAGGGCATTCACGGTTACAACGGAGTGGATATTGGAGCACCAAAAGGCACCCCGATTCTTGCTTCGGCAGAGGGCGATGTGATTGTCGCGAAGGAGGGCGGATGGTACGGCGGGTACGGAAGTTACGTCGTTATCCAGCACGACATCGGCTCGCAGACGCTCTACAGCCACGCTTCAAGCGTCATCGTCTATGCAGGCGAACACGTCGTGCGCGGGCAAGTCATCGCATACGTAGGCGCGACGGGCAAAGCCACCGGCCCGCATCTTCACTTTGAGATAAGAAATGGCATCCGCAACCCGTTCTAGTCTAAACGCAGATTTACGCGGATGAAAAATACCCGCAGATTAGCGCAGATGAATAAGGTCTCTCCTCAGGGATTCTGCATTTGAGGTGAGACCTTAAGCATTTGAATTTCTTTGCAAATTGCGCATTAAGAATTGTCCGCCAAAGGCGGATCCGCCTCCGGCGGAAGAATTTCCACCATGCGGCGGTTCCTGTACAAAAGCCCAATCCTTGGTTAGTCTGGCAACAGCTAGCTTCTTTCATGCGCTTGATACG
>JAUYLR010000077.1 GCA_030698935.1 bacterium | reverse complement strand
GGTCAATTGGGCTCGTCCGTTCCGGTGAGAAGTTACCGGGGTCGTATGCGTTCCGGTTGTTTCCTAAGGATACCTTTAGACGGTTTGCGACAGTCGATGAACTCACTTCTTACATACGAAACGCTACAAGAGGAAAAATAGGTTTGGTGCAAATAGCGCATCAAATTAATTGGGAATTAGTAAATCCAGTGCTCGTCCATTCATTTATCGCCGGTTTTGATAACATCGAAAGGGTAATTTGTTTTGAAAAGGTCGGACACAACCTCGAGTTTCGTATTACATCCATCAACGCGATTTATTCAGAACTGTTTAAGTATGACAATCAAATTCTAAGTTATTCAAACCAGCTGTGGGCTGCGGGACCGGTAGATGAGATAAAAGAAAATCCATCCGCTCAATGGGTTCGGAATAATGTTGTCAGTAGTTCTTCTTTAGATACTGACAATGACCGGAATAACAATCGGCCGCTTCATCGTCCGACTCAATAGGAATTTTGACACGGACTCGGCCAGGTCTTCTCTCGCGGCGTCTAAGTCTGCGGCTCTGGGGTTCCTCATTGAGCCCTCCACACTCTTTCTGATTATGAGGCGCGTTTGGTCCATTAAATCTTTGTTGTCGCGCAGGTATACGAACCCGCGCGAGATGATATCGGGCGATTTATGAAGCCTGCCTGTGCGGCGGTCAATGGTGGCGACGACGACGCAGAATCCTTCCTGTCCGAGCGCTTTTCTGTCGCGCATCAATACATCGGAAATTTCGGAGACGGTGTTGCCTTCTACGACGCGCAGTTCCGAAGGGGCTTTCATAGGCAGTTTAACGATTTTCTCGCCCCCATTCTGGATTTCAATAATGGAACCGTTGTCGGGTATGACAATATTTTGCTCCGGCACACCGAGCTCTTCCGCAACATCGGCGTGGACGCGCAGCATGTAGTGGTAGCCGTGTATCGGAATGAAGAACTTCGGTTTGATTTGCCTGTGTATCCACACAGCTTCTTCGCGATTGCCGTGACCGGATGCGTGCACATCGCTCGCGTGGTAGGTGATGATGTGCGCGCCTTGGCGGGAAAGATTGTCTTTCAGTTTTTGTACTGCGCGTTCATTGCCGGGAATGACCGAAGATGACAAAACGACGGTGTCTGTAGGCTGAAGGCGGATGTATTTGTGCGTTTTGTTGCCGATGCGCGCGAGCGAAGCGAATTCATCGCCCTGTGCGCCCGTAGCCAAGATAATGAGCTTATCCTGCGGATACTGCATCATATTTTCAACGGCGACAACCGTATCATCTTTGTATTTGATGATGCCGATTTCTCGCGCTATTTCTATGTTCGTGCGCATTGACCTGCCGTCAATCACGATTTTCTTTCCGTACTCCTCGGCAAAATGTACGACACGGATGAGACGCTCAAGGTGCGATGCAAACATTGCGACAACCAGACGGCCCTTGCCGTTCTTTATTATATTCTCCAACGTCTTGTAGACGGTTGATTCCGGAATAGAAAAACCGGGTTGCCACACATTGGTGCTGTCCATGAGAAGCGCCAGTACTTTTCGGTTCTTGAAAATCCCAAATTCTCTCTTCTCCTCATCACTGGGCTCGCCGTCCAAGTGATTCAGCTTGATGTCGCCGGTGAACACGGCATCGCCCCACGGCGTTTCTATGATGATGCCCATTGAATCGGGCACAGTGTGAGTGACGCCGAAGAAGCGGATAGTCGCTTTGCCCAATTTCAGAACCTCATCCTCTTCCACTTCCCGGATTTGAACGGGAACGGTTTGCGAGAATTCCTCCTGCCGCTTCTTTATCATCATGCCCGTGAGCTTCCGCGTATAAATCATCGGGTTGCCGATGCGGTCAATAATGTAGGGAATGCCCCCGATGTGGTCCAAGTGCCCGTGCGTAATCAGGAGCCCGCGTATCTTATCTTTGCGGGTTTCCAGATAGCCCGTATTCGGAAGTATGTAATCAATACCGGGAGTCTCCACTTCGCTGAAGGCGAAACCGCAATCAACGATGAAAATATCGCCTCCGAATTCTATTGCTGTCATGTTGCGGCCGATTTCCTCCACGCCGGAAAGGGGAATGATGCGCACCGTATCCTCTGCGGGTAGGGGCACGGGAGCGCTTTGCGGCCGTCCGCGAACCTCTGAAGACTGATGGTGCTCAACCTTTGTGCGTGCGGCGCGGCGCGGCGGGCGCGCCTGATGGGATGCGCCGAAACTGCGGCGCGCGGGGCGGCCGGTCCGTGGGGCCGGGCCCCTGTGGGCCGGATGCGGCAATCCGGAGGGCCTTGCGGCACGGGGCCTATACGGCCCCTCCCGGGGCGAAGCCTGCGTTCTGCTGTGCATATTGTGCGCTCCCGCGCGCGGGGCGCCGGATTCAGGCGGAAGCTGGGGGGTGTCTGATGATGTGTTCATACTGTGTATAAGGATTGGGGAGAAGGGAATAATGACGGTTCACGAGTCTCCGGTTATGGTATTAATAATGATAATTACATTTGATTTCCGTTCGCAAAGAAGCTCCAAACGTGTTCCGTATCCCTGTACCACTGGTACACATTTTGGAATCTCTCCGACGGGGTTGTGAGCGCGCCGAGGCGTATGCCCCGTACTGTTTTCGGGACGACATAAATAAATTCCGGCGCATACAGGAAAACTGCCGGCTGGTCTTTGACTATGACCGCAGAAAAAGAATTGTAGAGGGCTTCGCGGTCTCCGCGGGAAGTCTCTACGCGCGCGTTTGCCAGGAGGGCATCTGTCTTTGTATTCGCATACATGGCAAGGTTAAGGCCGGGGTCATTGCGCTGGCTTGAGTGCCAAAAGGCAAAGAGGTCAAGAGAGCGCCCCACAACCTCTCCGAAAAGCATCGCGTCATACGCGCGCGGCCGTATCACATTCGTGTTCAATTCCGAAAGCGGGTAAATTTTTACTGTCACCTCCACGTCAATCGCTTTCCAGAACCCGGCGATGTGCTCCGCTGTGGCCGAAAGTTCCGGAGCATCGGATGTTGCAAGCGAGAGCGAAAGCACCTGCTTTTTTTTCTTCCAAACGCCAGCCTTCGTATCAAATATCCACCCGCCCTTTGTGAGGATTTCGCGCGCTTTTGTAATCCGTTCAGCTGCGGTAAAGGGCAGTGCGGAATCTGCCGGCGCGGGATTCTTGAGAACTCCGGGAGGAATCGGACCACTGAGCGCAACACCGTAGCCCTTGAGCACCGAGTTTACTATCGCGTCTTTGTCTATCGCCATGTTCAACGCCGCGCGTACGGATGCGTCCGCGAGCACGGGCGCGTGGCTTTGATTGAAAAAGATGCCGAAGACGCGCGGAAGAGGTATCCGCATGACGGTGCTGTCATCCAGATTGATTGAGGAAAGGCCTGTCGGAGTCACGCTCGCAAGACCCGTTACTTTTCCGTCATTAAAGGCCTTGATGAGCGCGTCTTCGTTCGGATAAAATAAGAAGTTGATTTTCTTAAGGTACGGGACCCCGAGAGTGAATGTATCAAACGATTCCAGCGCATAGCTGGTCGCGGCACCCGTGCTGTCTGTTTGGAACTCGGAGACTTTGTAGGGACCGCTTCCTACGGGATGAGTATTCAGAGGATTGAAAGGGAACTCTTCCGCGCTGACGGAGCTCCACAGGTGTTTGGGCAGAATGCCGATAATGGTGTTTTCCAGGAAAGGAGCGTACGCGTGCTGAAGCTGGAAAATAACGGTGCGAGGGTCGGGAGCCGAAACGGCAACGCCTTCCCAATCGGCCCGGCGCGGGCTCTTTATTTCCGGCTTTTGTATCGTTTGTATTGTGAAAAGTACGTCTTCAGATGTCAGCGGTGTGCCGTCATGGAATTTCGCGTTTTGCCGCAGGGTGAATGTGTACGTCGTGCCGTCCGGCGAGATGTTGTAACTCTCGGCAATGTCCGGAATAACCGAATCACCGGCTTTGAATGATTCGCCTGAAACGGGGTCTGGCAGGGCCCTCATCAGGCCCGAATATACCAGTTGCGTAAGGTCTTCATCGGATTGTGAAAGGGAGAGAACCGGATTGATGAAGCGGGGCGGTTCAACGATGCCCTCGGTATACGAACCTCCGTAAGCCGGTTGGAGAACCGAAACTGCGCTATTGGCGCCGGAGAGGAGCGCAAGCGCGCTTAAGGCGAGTGTGGCGGATAAAATATAAAGCAACAGGCGTTCTGCGGGAGAAAATGAACGGAGCAGTCCTTCCAATTTTGAGGAATGCAAAACCTTCCGCTCGCGCGTAAGTTTTTCCGACAAATCTTCAGGTAGTCCTATGTCCATGACGTTACGGGTTTTCACTAATACTGCGTGCGTGTAATGCAAGATTTCAGGATTGTTTCCGTTACCCCCTGACTCCAAATTGAAGCGATGCTCCACAGGGAGCACGCCGGCTGCTAAAAATCAGCTTATGAGTAGGTTAACGAGGGCCGAAAGCGCAAACAAAATACCAAGGATTATGGTAGCAAAGAAAAGCGTCTTTTCCAACCCGCGGCGGGTGTGGAATCCGGAGCTGAAGTTGTCGGCCCCGAATGCGCCGCCCAAAGATGCGCCCGTGTGCTGCAAAAGAATCGCAACAATCAGAAGCGCCGAGAGCGCTATCTGCACATAGGGCAGTATTCCTTGGAGAACTACCATGTTTGCAAATGGTAGCACAGACAGTTTAGAAAATCAAATTTCATTTTCCATTCGCGAACACTGGCTTAGTTTCTACCAAGGTCGGACCTTGGTAGAAGTAGAGAATGAGCAATCTCCTACATTATACACCTGAAGATTATATCTGTCAACTTGCGACAAAAGACAACTAAAGTATAATCGCCAAGCTTTGCGGTGAAGAACCGCCTACCTGTCTGCGTGCGTAACACGCACAGGCAGGATTACAAGAATTAAGAGTCATTAGACCCTATGAAAAAACCAACAGATTATAAGAAACTTGTTTCGGCAGTCCGAGCCAAAGGGTTGGGGATTGAACCGCTTGCCGATAGAGTTTTGGTAAAACGGCTGGATTCGGAAGACAAGAAATCTCCGGCCGGCATAATCATTCCCGACACCGCGCAGAAAGAAAAATCCAAAATCGGGCTCGTTGTCGCAGTCGGCCCCGGCAAATACGGCGATGAGGGAGATTTGATTCCCATGTCCGTGAAAATCGGTGCCAAAGTCGTCTTTAACTCCGGTTGGGATAACGAAGTGGACGCGGGAGAAAAGGACGAGGAATTTTTCCTCGTTAAGGAAAGTGATATTCTCGCAATCATAAAATGATTGCGAAATTTTAAATTATAAATTTTTAATTACAAATTAAATACCATGGCCAAACAAGTAATTTTTGACGAAGAAGTTCGAAGCGCTCTCAAACGCGGAGTTGACGTTGTCGCCGGCGCTGTCCGCGTAACCCTTGGGCCGCGAGGCCGCAACGTCGCACTGGACAAATCTTGGGGCGGTCCGACTATCACGAACGATGGCGTTACAATCGCGAAAGAAATTACACTCGCCGATAAATTTGAAAACATGGGCGCTTCAATTGTGAAAGAAGTTGCCACGAAGACGAATGACAAAGCGGGCGATGGCACCACAACTGCCGTTGTTCTGACGCAGGCAATCGTGCACGAGGGGCTCAAGCGCACCGCTATGGGCGCAAATGCAATGATTGTTCGGCGTGGAATAGAACAGGCCGCAAAAGACACGGTTGCCGCTCTTAAGGCGATGGCACGGCCGGTAAAGGGCAAGCTTGATATCCGCCAAGTCGCTTCCATTTCCGCCGAATCGGAAGAATTGGGAAAAACGATTGCCGACACGGTTGAAAAGGTGGGCAAGGACGGCGTCGTTACGGTTGAGGAATCGCAATCGTTCGGTATTGAATCCGATTTCGTTGAGGGAATGGAATTTGACAAGGGCTACGTATCTCCATACATGATAACCAACGCCGAGCGGATGGAGGCGGAAATGAAAGACGCTTCAATTCTGATAACCGATAAGAAAATCTCAACGGTAAAAGATATCTTGCCGCTTCTTGAGAAACTGGCGCAGACGGGGAAGAAAGAGCTGTTTATAATTGCAGAAGACGTGGACGGCGAGGCGCTTGCGACGTTCGTGGTCAACAAACTGCGCGGCGTTTTCTCGGTGCTCGCGGTCAAAGCTCCGGGTTACGGCGACAGAAAAAAGGAAATGCTCACCGACATCGCGATAACCGTCGGCGCGCAAGTCGTTTCGGAAGACCTCGGAATCAAAATTGAAAATGCGGAGCTCTCCATGCTCGGCCGCGCAAACCGCGTCGTTGCGACCAAGGATTCCACGGTACTCGTTGGCGGGAAGGGAAAGAAATCCGAAATAGTGGAGCGCATTGCGCAATTGCGAAAGCAATCCGAGAATTCGGATTCTAAATTTGACAAAGAAAAGTTGGACGAGCGCGTTGCAAAACTTTCAGGCGGTGTTGCGGTAATCCGCGTGGGCGCCGCTACTGAAACAGAAATGAAATACCTGAAGGACAAGATTGAAGACGCGGTGAACGCGACAAAGGCGGCGATTGCCGAGGGAATTGTCCCCGGCGGAGGCTCCGCGCTCGCAAAAGTGGGGGAGAAACTTTCAAAGAAGATTGATGCAAAGGCGCACGACGAGTACACAATCGGCTACCGCATTCTGCTTTCCGCTCTTTCCGCGCCGCTCTTGCAGATTGCCAAGAATTCCGGACGGGAAGACGGCGCGGTGATTCTACAGGAGGTAATCAAGAAAGGCGGAGCGTTCGGATATAACGCCAGCACCGAGGCGGAATCCGACGGAAGCAGCGTGGTTGACATGTTTGAAGCGGGAATCATTGACCCCGTGAAAGTCACGCGGAGCTGCGTGGAAAACGCCGCGTCAGCCGCGTCGGTCCTCCTTACGACAGAGACCGCGGTAGCGGATATTCCCGAGGAAAAGAAGTCTGCACAAGGCGGAATGCCGGGAGGAATGGGCGGTGGAGAAGACTACTAGATACCATACGCAACAGCGGTTTTAAAGGCGTATCAGCGAGATGCGCATGTTGCGTCATTGCGAGCAAAGCGAAGCAATCTAGGGTATGGGGAGAACTTCTCTGGATTGCTTCTCGCAGCTCGCAATGACAAAAATTCCAATCTATTTGCGGAGGTAACTTGCGTCCCTGCGGTACGTGTTATAATCCACGCATGGGAAAGGATGATGTTAAAAAGGACACATCGGCTCCGCAGGACGATTTGCAGCAAATCCGCAAAGAGCTGAAAGCGGAGGCGGAAAAGTTGAAGGCGCTTGAAATCAGAGTCGGTGCCATTGAGCAAAATTTACTGGGTAATTAATTAATAAATAATATGAATATCGGATACATAGTGTTAGGGATTATCGTCGTAGTTGCGCTGTGGGCGGTTTTCGCCTACAACCGCTTTGTAACCTTCGTTAACCGCGTCAAAGAGGCATGGGCGGATATTGATGTCCAATTGAAGCGCCGGTACGACTTGATTCCGAATTTGGTGGCGTCTGTAAAAGGTTACGCGGCACATGAGGCTGGCACTTTGCAGAAGGTTACTGATGCGCGCACAAAAGCCATGGGTGCCAACACAGTAGCAGAGCACGCAGAAGCCGAGAATATGCTTACGGGCGCCTTGAAGTCTCTCTTTGCCGTATCAGAGGCTTACCCTGACTTGAAGGCAAACACGAACTTCATAGAACTCCAGCGCGAGCTTTCCGACACTGAAAACAAAATCCAAGCTGCACGCAGATTCTACAACGGCGTCGTCATGGAACTCAACAACGCGATACAATCGTTCCCGTCAAATCTCATTGCCAATATATTTGGATTCAAGGCCAGTGATTTCTTCCAGCTCGGCGAAGGTGAAGACGCAGCGCGAAACCCTGTTAAGGTCACGTTCTAATTGTTCTAGACGTTATATATGTTCTAATCGCCAATTGCATGTCAGAGCGATTTGCACGGTATAGATTTGAGGAGCTTGAAGTCTGGAAAATAGGAATGCAGGTAGTTAGAGAGGTTTATAAAATCACGAGAAAATTCCCGAAATCGGAAGCATACGCACTGAGCGATCAGCTGAGGTGAGCGGCGACCTCAATCGTGCTCAACATAGCTGAGGGTTCCGGCCAACCGACAAAGAAGGGATTTATCGTTTATATACAACGTTCAAAATCATCTGCTCTGGAGTGTGTCGCGTGCCTCAAAGTCGCGCTTCAGGAAGATTTTATCGTACCTACGGACACTGGTGTAGTGGAAAAATTGCTTGAACAAGAGTATTTTAAGCTTGTTGGATTAGGGAAAAGTATGGGCACATAGAACGATTAGAACGTATATAACGACTACAACGTATGACCTCCCTTTACACCCAACAAAGCAGGAACGTATTCCGCACATGGATGCTGATGAGCGCGTTCTTTCTGTTGGTTATGCTCGTGGGCTGGGCGATTTCGTGGTACATGCAAAGTCCTGGCATACTCTGGGTTGCCGTCATATTTGCTCTCGTGATGAACATAAGCGCTTATTGGTTTTCTGATAAAGTCGCACTTGCATCCTCCGGCGCCAAAGAGGCCGACTCTGTGCAGTATCTTGAACTTCACCGCATACTGGAGAATCTGGCAATAACAGCAGGGCTCCCAAAACCGCGCTTGTATATTATTGAAGACAGCGCGCCCAACGCGTTTGCGGCGGGGCGCGACCCGAAGCACGCGGTCGTTGCGGTTACGACGGGGCTCCTCGCACAATTGGACCGCTCCGAGCTTGAAGGCGTCATAGCGCACGAGCTTTCGCACGTAGGCAATCGCGACATTCTCGTTATGACCGTGGCGGTTGTTCTCGCCGGCCTCATCACGGTTGTTGTTGATATGTTTCTTCGCGTAAGTCTTTTCGGCGGAGGAGGGAATCGAGACCGCGGGGGAAATGCAGTCCTCGCAATAGTGGCTATTCTGGCGATAATTCTTGCTCCGATTGCGGCGCAGTTGATACAAATGGCAATATCCCGGAAGCGCGAATTTTTGGCCGACGCTTCGGGTGCCTTACTTACGCGCTATCCCGACGGTCTTGCTTCGGCTCTGCAGAAGATTTCTTCCTACCAATCGCCGATGCGGAAGGCGAGCCACGCGACCGCGCATCTTTTTATCTCTAATCCGTTTGGTGCGCATGAGGCCGGTAAATTTATCGCCAAGCTTTTCTCAACGCATCCCCCTGTGGGTGAGCGTGTTGCGGCCCTTCAGGGAATGAAGGTCTGATTTTGTATGCGTTTGACGCGAGACGGAAGGTTTGAACGCAGCGATATTTGGCGGGAAGGGAAATGGCTTGACCTGTGGAGCGTTGTCCACCTTCTCTCGGGCATGTCCTTCGGGCTCGCGCTCGGTATTCTTGGTTTAGGTTCAACGGCGTCAATCATAATTGCATTTCTCTCTTTTGTGCTTTACGAAACGTGGGAGGCGATGGTGAAGATTGCTGAGACGCCGCAAAACCGTTTTATGGACGTCGTGGTCGGTATGACGAGCTTTTTACCGACATTTTTCTTTTCGCAAGGATTGCCGACGACATCATTCATTCTTCTGTTCGGACTCACATTAACGGTGAATATTGTTATGGCCACACTTGGCTGGCTCGCATCACGCAAGGCCGAGGCGCTTGAACAGCGCTTGCGCACAAGGCTCGCCGAAAGGCGCAATCGAATTGCGGAGCGCAAGGCACGAAAGCGGGGGATGAATGTGTAAAGCCCCCACGCCTCTCGTTTGCCATCAAGCCTCAACGCCTGCGCAACACCTGTTATTTATATTTTATAATTTATAAATAGGGCGATATATCGCCCTATTTGTCACGGCGCGGGTTCATTCCGGAGCGCAGTTGGTCAAGCCGTCTCTGGTGTCGCGGACCACCTATAGAAGGCATACCGGCTGACAAAAAGATTTCCAAGTAATCAAAAAACGATAAATTCCGCCCGAAGACACGGCAAAGCGGGTCAAAGTTACCGGCAAGAAGACTTTTGTGTAGGCGTTTTATCGTTGACCCGCTTACATTTAGAGTTTGTTCTATCAGGTAATACGATTGGTCGCGTTCCAGCATTGTGATGATTGCCAGTCGTTTCGCGAGCATTATTCTTTCGGTTGGGGTTAGGATTGAACGTACTCTGGCTTTTCCTCGGGCAAGGCTTGTAGCAAACAGAGCGTCCATAAACGCGTCCACGATTTGCCTCTCTATCTTTGGCTGGACTTTCCGTTTGGACACGTGTGTCATAGGTGATATGTAATAGGGCGATATATCGCCCTATATTAATACAAATGACTGACCGTTATTGAAAGATTGGGCGGGGATGTGGATATCGGATATAATGCGCATCGTTGGGCTAAAACAATCCTTTACAGAGCGGAGGCGTCGGATAGTGGTTTATTCCACCGCCTTGGAAAGGCGGCATGTCGCAAGGCATCGTGAGTTCGAATCTCACCGCCTCCGCTCTGTAAAGGAGAAACGTCTGTTTGAATTCCTGCCTGCCGGTAGGCAGGGCAGGCAGGTCTCACCCTCCGCTAATCAAATCTATATTTAATAATCGTCCAAATACCTATCAGCCCGTCAAGGGCGCTTATTTTTTTGCCTTCCGAGAAGCTTCTTGGGGTGTAATGAATCGGAATTTCTTTGACTCTATATCCCAGAGTATAGATTTTGGCAGTTATCTCTTCGCAAAATTCAAAACCATTTGACTCAAGGGAAATGCTTTTTATCAAATCAGCAGGAAAGAGCTTGTATCCTGTGTTGATATCCGTTAAATGCGCGCCGAATAATATATTGAATAAAGCAGTGAGGAATTTGCCGCCCAAAAAGTACAAGAAATGGCCCCTTTCCGCTCTTCCTAAATTTCGCGAACCGTATATAACCGGACTTTCTGTATCGACAGCTGCCAACAGTTCTTGGTAGTCATTAGGGTCGTATTCCATATCAGCGTCCTGAATGAGGACCAGATTGCCGGTTACACGCGTTAGCGCAGTTTTGATGGCCGCTCCTTTGCCCAGGTTCGCATTGTGTTCCAACAAAATAAAGCCGGAGTTCTCTTTTAGGCGTTTTAACAATCGTTCCGTGCCGTCATCTGAACCGTCGTTAACCACGATGATTTCTTTTTCATAGCCGGAGAGCGGAACATCAGACACTCTCTTTACGATTTCCCCAATCGTTTTCTCCTCGTTATAGACGGGAATTATTATGCTTAATTTTTTCATCCCGTTAGAAGTTGGGTTTGCGACATGGTTTCCGTGACGTTGATTATTATACATATATGGCAGGTCAATTGACACTTCTACGAGGAAAATCTCTTATAAAAGATTTTCCGACCCAAACTTCTAACGGGATTCATATATTCGTCTTGTGGATTACGATTCGTTTACATTTCGGTTTTGATAGGCCTCGCAGAAAAATTTATATTAAATTTTTCTGCCAAAGACTTCTAACGGGATTCATCGGACTGTAACGATTAACCCTCTGATATCCTTGATAGTTGACCTGATAGTCTCATTCGCAGGGTCTATGAGCAGGGCAGAATTCAAGTAGTCCAGAGCGGAATTATAATCCTTTTGCGCAACGGCTATTTGGGCCAGCAGAAAAAGCGTGCCCGATTTTGAATCGCTGTAATTAAGATACTGTTCAAGGACTTTTCGCGCCTCTGTGTAATTCTTCTCTTGCACGTAAAGATTTGCCAGCGCGTTGTATGAAAAGAAGAATTCCGGGTCACGTTGAATTGCCGTGTTGAAATTCTCTATCGCTAAATTTGTCTTCCCTATCTTTTGGTAGGTGTTGCCCAAATTGTGATAGGCGACAGGGCTTGAGGATGCGACTTCAATCGCTCTTCTGTATGTTGCTTCTGCCAGCACATAATCATGCCGGTCGGCGTAGGCCATTCCAAGGTTATTAATGACGCGATAACTCTCCGGCGAATACCGCAACGTTTGATTATAAAAAGTGATGGGGTCTCTCCATTCTCTATTTCGTTCTATTGTTAAGACGGATAAGAAAACAACGAAAATCAAAAAGATGAGCAAGAGAGTCTTTCCGACCCCGTACTTTTCTGCAAGAACTTCGCCTAGCCATATGACTATCAAGAAAATCCCGACCATCGGCAGATACAGCCAATGCTCGTAGATAAGACCGTTTATAGGTATCAGTATATTTGAAGTCGGTGCGAGGCCGATGAAAAACCACAAAATTCCGAAGCTTAAAATCGGATATCTCTTAAACTGTGTAAACGCGAGCGCAATCAATCCGAGGAAAATCAATGCACCGCTGATTACCGGCAAAGATAGAAAAGATGTTGCCATGTCTACGCTCCGTTCCATATGGAGCCCCACAGGCCAGAAAAGAAGCGCGAAATAAGCCGTTATAACCTGGAAGAAGGTAAATATACGGATTGAAAAACTTGATGTGTAAGCAGTTGCTTCGCCATAGAGATTGAACGTATCGCCAAAGTTGAGAACGGTTGCACGGAGCAAGAAATATAACCCGCCGATAACAAGAAACGGCCATGCCGTTCTCCAAATCCTCAACAGAGTTTCCTTAAAAGAAATTTGTTCTTGATCGCCTCTTTCCAGAAAGAAATCGGAAATAACTAAAAGCGCCGGCATAATTATTGCCGTCTCTTTGGACATCAATGCCAGTGCATACATGAGAAGCGAAAGCAAATAGAACCTGCTCCTCCACGGCGTTACATCAGAGGTTCTGAATTTTAGGAAGAAGAAAATTCCCAACAAAATGAAAAAAACAGACAACGGGTCTGCCATTCCGGCAACGTACGTTACGGCCTCTGTTTGGAGTGGATGAATCAGAAATATGAGAGCGGTGAGAAATGCAACACGGCGTTTTTGAAAGATTGTGCAGAGGATTTGGAATATGAGAACTGCGTTCGCTACGTGGAATGCGGTACTTACAAAATGATATCCCGCAGGCCACTCTCCCCAGAGATGCCATTCCAGTGAAAAGACCGATAGCAAGATAGGCCTCCAAAAATTACTGAAGAATCCTGCACCGGCGATCAGATTTTCTGTGAAGTATTTCAGAAAATAACCCCAGTCATGAACGTAGAGGTTATTCAATATACTGTCGTTGTCGTCCCAAAACATCTGATTTTGAAAAGCGTTTGCGTATACAGCAAAGCCAATGAATATAAGCACTATCGCAGAGCGATGCATGGCGCAGAATTCTTTCAACAGAAATAATGGTTTTGCCATATCCGTGGTGCAACTATATCAAACATATGAGGCTTGATATTGCTGCCCGAGGCGGGAATGATAGACTCTAGTTCACCATTCTTATGCTTAGAAAATTGTCCGCAAAGACGCTCCGTAAGAGCGCAAAGTATGGCATTGAAAGAGAGGCAGCCCGCATTGATGCGCGGGGAAAAATGGCGCGAACGCCGCACCCAAAGGCGCTTGGCTCGCCCCTGACCCATCCTTCCATTACCCTTGATTACGCTGAAGCCCAGCTTGAGTTCGTAACTCCGCCGGTGCCGTCGGACGAAACCCGCGAGGAAAATTTCTTAGGAAAGTTGATGGTGTGGAGTTACCGGCACCTGGGCGGCGAATTACTGTGGCCGTTCAGTATGCCGCCGCGACTGGGGAATCACGCCAACATCCCTTTAGCGGATTTCGGAACATCCGCGGAGGGAACCAGGAAGATGTTATATCGCGAAGGATTAAAACAGCGCTATGGCGGCGCCGTGCAGACGATTTCCGGCATTCACTATAATTTCTCGCTTGCCGATTCTTTTTGGAGGGTATACGCGAAGGCACGCCGAACAACCGAACCGCTTTCGGTATTTAAGGACAGGGAATACTTCGGACTCATGAGAAACGTTATCAGGTATGTTCCGCTCGTGACGTATCTCTTTGGCGCCTCTCCCGTTGCAGATAAAAGCTTTTTCAATAGGCGGCCGGCCGCGCTGAAACAATTACGTTCCTCCGCCTACTACGGACCCTACTCGACATCGCTCCGTTTGAGTGATTTTGGATATCAAAACAGAAAGAATGTTCCGGTCTCCGTTTCATACAACTCATTGGATGCATACGTCCACGACCTGTACAACGCCGTGTCCACGCCTTCACGGCTGTGGAGTTCTCTCGGTATCTATAAGCGCGAACGGCAAGTGCAATTAAACGCGAATATTCTGCAGTTGGAAAATGAATTTTATACTTCGGTGCGTCCCAAACAAAAACAGTACGCCCACGCTGATAAGAGCCTCATCTCATCTCTGGCATGCGCGGGGGTGGAATATGTGGAATTGAGGAGCATTGACCTTGACCCCTACGAGTTTACGGGAATCGGCACGGGTCAGCTGCGTTTTCTGCACGTTTTTATGTTGTACTGCCTGCTTAAGCCAAGCCCGCTCTTTAAGAGAGGCGAACAGGCGCAGTGGGAACGAAACCAATCATTGGTGGCGCTTAACGGGAGGAGGCCCGGTCTGACAATCGCCGTCGGAAACAACCGGGAAGATTTTAGGCGCTGGTCGCTCAACGCCTTGGAAGGAATTTTGGAGGTTGCCCGCATGCTTGATGCGGCATACGGTACGGCACAGTATTCGCAAGCCGTAGAAATGCAGAGAGGGAAGGTGTTGGACCCGCGCCTAACCCCGTCAGCAAGAATCCTCAAAGAGACACAAGCGAGCGGCATGTCATTTGCGGAATATGGCCTCACTCTCGCAAAAAAACACAAAATCGCTGGGCGCGCTATTCTATTGACGCCAGATTATAACGCGCGAATGCAGGCACTGTCACAGGCATCTTGGGCTGAAGCGGCACAGAGGGAAGTCCGTGACGCATGGATACTGAACGGGTACGAACATTTGGAGCTTTCAACGCAAGTCCTGATTCGTGCCGCGCAAAAGCGGCGCATAGACGTTGAGATTATAGACGCGGGATTGAGTGTGATAGAACTTACGCGCGGAAAAAAAAGGGAAGTGGTAAAGCAGGCAACCATAACCGCCCATGATAATCTTTTAAGTTATGAGCTCATGAATCAAAAGTCTTTGACCAAGGTGGTCCTTAAAGGGGCGGGGATATCAACTCCGCGCGGAGGACATTTCAGCACGGCGTATGAAGCAATTGAATATTGCAAACAGCACCGGAGTATCGGACTTGTGGTGAAACCGGTAAGCACTAATTTTGGAATCGGCGTTTCCATCTTGAAGCCGGGGAGTGATGCTATGTACAGAACGGCCGTTAAACGGGCGTTCAAGCATGACGACAGCATTCTGGTTGAGGAATTCATCCGGGGTAAAGAATACCGTTTTCTTACAATTGCCGGAAAAGTGATTGCGGTCTTGAACCGTGAGCCTGCGAATGTTGTGGGGGACGGGAAGCACAGCATCAGAGAATTGGTTGCCCGTAAGAATACCGACCCTGCGAGCTACAAATTGCCGGAACAGTATATTAAGCTGGGCACGATTGAGAAGGAGATTCTAGCCGAAGCACGGCTCACTCCGGACTCAATACCCGCCCGCGGAAAGAAGGTATATCTGCGCAGGAATTCCAACGTGAGCGACGGCGGAGACCCCTTGGATATTCCCGACATGCCGCAGACTTATAAGAACATTACGCTAAAGGCAGCCGCCAGCGCGGGCGCGAACATATGCGGAGTGGACATGATTATACGAAATCCCAAAAAACCACCGCAGGCAAATAACTACGCCGTTATTGAGCTGAATTGGAATCCAGCAATATTTCTTCACGTATATCCATACAAAGGAAAGGCACGCGATGTAGGAGGCGCGGTTCTTGATTTTCTGGATTTCTGAATTCCGGACAGGGAAGTCTCAATACTTCTTAAGTCCCGCCAGAATGATTTGCACAATGAGTGAAAGAAGGAAAAGTCCCAGACCCCCCAGAAATATGCGTATGTCCCATTTCAGAATCGCCGCACCTATTGAATATACAAAATAGGTAGAAGTGCATACCCATATGAGGCTATTGATGAACAGCAGATTATCCCACATGCATTCAGATATAACATGAAAGCGGGGACTTGGGGAGTATTTTTTCTGAAATAGGTTAATATGCCATATGCGCCGGAGTAGCCCCGACGCTAGAAAGGATTGTTAAGGACGGATATATTAGGCATAGGCCGGAGTAGTTCAACGGCTAGAACGAGGGACTCATAAACCCTAAACGGTGGTTCAACTCCACCCTTCGGCACTACTTCGCTTCACGAGCTCGTGAAGCTTCGAAGTGCACGGCACTACTACATACATCTGAGGAGTAAATGATATCCATAGCGAAGTAGCCCTTCGAAGCTTTACTGCGTCCTCTCGTAGCTTTAGCGTAGGAGGAGCGTAGTAGGGCCGCGTCCTTTGTAGCCTTGGCGAAGTAGGGCTTAATAATGTATATGCATTTCGTCTACATTTTGCGTGACTCTAATGGAAAGCTGTATGTTGGATATTCCTCTGATTTGAAAAGGCGTCTAAAAGACCATCAGTACAAGACAGTTGCAACGACGGAAACCTACGAAGAACCTAGGTTGGTTTGGTATTGTGCTTTTGTGAGCAAGAAGGAAGCTTTGGATTTTGAAAGATATTTAAAGGCAGGTTCCGGCCATGCGTTTGTAAGGAAGCATTTGATTCCCTGATAAGTCATCAAAATGGAATCATTGAGAAAATATCTATAGTAGGGTATTCTGGGCGTGTTGCGGCCTTGGTGTAGCCTGGTTAACATAATCCCCTGTCACGGGATAGATCGCCGGTTCAAATCCGGTCGGCCGCGCCAGCGATACAAAAAGTCACGGTAATCCGTGACGTTCTGGCTTAATGCAAACCAC
>JAUYLR010000073.1 GCA_030698935.1 bacterium | reverse complement strand
TCTCACCGACCGCCAGTATGTCCAGGGGCTTCACCAGGCGCTCGAGCTTCGCGATGGGATTCTGCCGACGCCGGAAAATAGAACATCTGCGTCGATCACCTATCGGAATCTCTTTCGCCTGTATCGTTCGCTTTCCGGGATGACGGGTACCGCGTATGAAGTCGCCGATGAATTTTTCAAGCTCTACGGGCTCGACGTTATTCCGCTTCCTCCGCATTACGGGCTTTTGCGTTCTGACTTCCCCACTCGTTTTTTCCGTTCAAACGAGGACAAATTTTTGTATGTTGCAAAAATTATCAAGGATTTGGGCGTCAGCAAAGCCCCGGTGCTTTTGGTCGCGCGCACGATCCATGGCGCGAAAGAGACGAGCGCATTTCTTTTGGGAAAGAATATTTCTCATACATTGCTCCACGCCGAATTGAGTGCGAGCGAGACAGAAATAATACAAAATGCGGGGCTTCGCGGGGCTGTAACCGTGGCAACGAACATGGCGGGGAGAGGCGCCGATATTATCATCGAAAAAAGCATCGCGGAAAAAAGCGGTCTTCGGGTCATCGGGCTTGAGCATAATTTTTCTGCACGAGTGGATAATCAGCTCCGCGGCAGGTCGGGGCGACTAGGCGCGCGCGGGGAAACCAGATTTGTTGCATCCCTTGAAGACGAGCTTTTGCGGGCCTACGCGGACGAGGTGTTCTGGAATTATGCCGAAAGAATCATATGGACCCAAGATGGAGTTCTCAATCGAAAGCTTTCGGCATGGGTCGCGGCCGCCCAATCTCTTGCCGAGTCGCTTTCCGCGGATTCGCGCTCGTCCCTCGCGCGGTTTGACACGGTTGTTGATTCGCACAGGCGAGCGATGTACGAATTTCGCGATAAAGTCCTTTTTTCTGAGGATCCAACCCCGGTTATTCTTTCACATCTCTATCACATTCTCCGAAAGGAAGAGTTTTCATTCGTCACGGAGCGCGAACTTCGGGATCGCGTCGGTCACGTTTCGCGGGGCGTTCACCCCGTGAAATATTCGCCCTTGGCAAATAGCCGCAAAGTGACATTTCACGGGGTAAACCCCGTTAGAGGCCACGATCGCGGGGAATATGATATCAACAGTATGAAAAATAATCATTACAACCTGGGAAGTACGGAAAACGACGGTTTTATCCGATCGCGATCTGCCTCTAACGGGGTAAACGATTTTGTCATAAGTTTTCTCGGCGGGGACTATTCTTATTTTTTGGCTTTTGGCGCGCGAGAGAAAGAAGAGATCCGCCGCAGCACCCTAGGAGCGATTGATCGCTTTTGGGAAAAGTATCTCGAGAACATTTCGGTTCTTGAAGAGTCGGTTTCCCTTGTTGCGGTAGGAGGAAATGATCCGTTATATTCCTTTATCGAAGACGCCGATAAGATTTTTCATGACGTGCGAAAGCGCCTTGCGCTTGCGGTATTTGAGAATCTTGTAAAGCGTATGATTCCGTGATTGCGTTTTTTTCTTCGGTTGATAGTATGGATACATATTGGTAATTCTGCGAAAGTGCCCCGACAATCGTTAATACCGCGCCCTATGCGTCATAAACGCGAAAATCCGCGCCCGTTCTGGCAGCGTGCGCTCTTTGGGTTTATTGAGGCGCTTCAGCTTTTTGGCATTGCGGGAGGCGCTGCCGCGTCAAAGTTGGTTACGCGGATAGCGCCGATGACCCAGCGCGTCCGCATGCGAGAGCAGGCGTCTTCCGGCGTGAGAACAACGTCTCCGTTTGTAAGAGTTGAAGAACGGGTGATTCCTCCTGCTCCGAGGCCCGGCATCTCGCAAGAAAAAGAAATCAGTATTGTTCGCTATGTGGTAAAGCGAGGCGATTCACTCTGGAAAATAGCGGAGACGCAGTACGGACAAGGCGGACGGTGGACGGAGATTTGGAGAGCGAATCGCGCAAATATCCATGAGCCCAATTTAATTTATCAAGGACAGAATCTTTCTATACCTGCGGGAGAGGCGGGCATGACAGGATTGTCGAAGCAATCAGCAACGTCGCCAGTGCGAGAAATCGGGATTCGAACATCTCCGACTTTTGGTTCATTGCGAAGGCAAGTTGCAGGGCAATCCGCGATCCTGGCAACATCCCTTGATAATTTGTCTGTTGCAGAAAATCAGATTTCTTCCGGAGAAGGGAGCGCGACTCGGCATGCGGCCGAAGACGAGCTTAACACGCTTGCCACAAAAGCGCATACGCTCTCGGCCGCGACGTCGTCGGCCCCATCAAAAATCGTTCTTGTTGATGCCGCCGTCGGTCTTCTTGACGTGTCGCGAGACGGCGTAAGCATTGTAAGTAATCTTAATCAGGGAACCGTACCTTTATCAATTTCCGCAACTACAGTCGCTGTAAATCTTGTTACACCCGCTATTGGGGTTGTGGCGACGAGTAGTTCTGAATTAAGTCATACAGTGGGCGAGTCCGTACATACCGGTTCGGTTCAATACTCGTTGCAGTTGGAAAAAGAGATTGCTGCCGCCGCCCGAACCGTGATTGCGACGAGCAGTGTAACTACCGGCGTGGCTCAAACTCCTCAATCTTTTGTTTCTGCGGCAAATGCAAAAGAGCTTGCCATAACCTCTCTCCAATTGGTTAAGGGATATTTGGCTGCGGGTGATACACAAGCGGCAGTTATTTCCAGCGTGGAGGCGGTCTCGGCGGCGGTTGCGGCCAATGTTGTTGCGCCGGCTTCTCCTGAAGCAGCAGAAGCCACTGCTGTTGCGGTCAATGCCGTTCAGATTGTTCGGGGCGCTGATCCGGTTGCCCTTGCGAGCGCCGTTCAATATCTTGAAAATTCAGGAAGAGACGGCGGTGCGGGTTTCCGAGGAGCGCCGTCTGGGATGAGTTTAACAGAGTCAAATCCCCAACTTGCGGCAGAAATTGCCAATGCCATTAATTCACCACTTGGCATTATGGGAAGGGTTCTTTCACCTGCTTTTTTGGGCGTTGCGCTTACCATAGTGGCTGGCGAGATCCAGCAGAGCTTGGTTGCGCAGGGCTTGAATCCAGCAACCGGTTTGCCGTCTGTGACATCTGTTGGTGTGGCTTCCGCCGTCGGAGACGTCGGCCTTAGCGAGACCTCAACAGATATTGGGAATGCAGCCGCGGCGGGTATCGCTGATGCGGCAATGGGCGGAACAACTGCTCAGGTTTCCGCAGTAAGTTCTCCAAATCTTGGCCAAATGGGTTTTTTAGCAACTCCTCAAAGTATGGCAGAAGAGGCGGGCCACATAGCGTCTGATGCGTTAGCAGCGGCAGGATTATTCGGAATAGGCAGTACGCCTGCGGCGCTTTCTACCGTGACAGGGCCGGGTGTTACTAGCCAAACCGCAAATGCCGCTATTGCGGCCGCAGCGAAGGGAGATATTACCACTGCTGCAGGTCTTGCCGTTGCAACCGCAATCACCGCAATGGCGATTTCGCATGCCAACCCAGGAAGTCCCCAAAGCCAAGCAGCGACTGGAGATATGCAAGCCGCGTTTGCGGCACTTCAAGGGCTTGATCAAGCAAAGACAAATTTGGCCATCTCAGACCAGATCACGGGTGTTGTTTTCGCTGCAAATAAAAATATTTCAGGTCTAACAGCAAAAGGGGATATTTCCGGTCTTGGAGAGATCGCCGTGGTAGCAGATTTCGCTGCAAATATGACTGGGAAAATAGCAGATAGCACGATGGATCCGCAGGCTATAGGCAATCATAATTTTGTTGCAACTGTTAATGACGCGGTTCAATCGGCCATGCAAGCACTTGAAGCTGCAAATACTCCTCAAGTGGTTGCGGCAGGGCAGATTGCAGGTCTGGACGTTGTTTCCGATGCGGCGGCGCAGGGTA
>JAUYLR010000068.1 GCA_030698935.1 bacterium | reverse complement strand
ACTCTTGGTCAATTGCAGATACGAATAAAAATAGTAAACAATCTGGGCTGAAATACGGCCCCAGTTAATGGAGTTAACCGCCCCCAGCTTGTATTTCTTTTTGAAATCCGCGTCCGCATTCGCTTCTTTCACGATTGTCTGGCAATCATCAAATGTGCCGTTAACCACAATATTGAAGATGTTCTTTTCATTGAGCGTATACATTTGCTTCTGCTGGAAACGGCTCATGCGCCCGTATGGCGAGAGCATAAAAAGCCGGATTCCCTTTCTCCCCTTGAGCGCATAGGCGGCTGCCGAGCCGGTATCGCCCGATGTCGCGCCGAGAATGTTGAGTCCGCTCGCCTTTTCGGCGAGCACATATTCCATAAGGTTGCCGAGCAGTTGAAGCGGAACATCTTTGAATGCCAAAGTCGGGCCATTTGAAAGTTGCAGAAGCGCGAGGCCGTCCTCCAATCTTTTTATGGGCGTGATTTCCGGCGTACCGAATACTTCTTTTGTATACGTTCGCGCGATAATCTTTTTCAAATCTTCCTCCGAAATGTCGGTGATGAATCTCCGCAAGACCGCCAAAGCGACGTCATGGTATCCCTTGCCTGCCTGCGCTGCGCCCAGCCCGCCTGCGTGCGAAGCGCGGGCAGGCGCGGCAGGCAGGCCCCGTAGAGCAGTAAGTTCTGCGTCCGTAAACTTCGGGTATTCTTCGGGCACGTAGAGCCCGCCGTCAGGGGCAAGGCCCTCCAGTAAAATCTCTTTAAATTCCCGCGGCTTTGATTTCCCGCGGGTTGATATATATCGCATGGGGCAAGTCTATCTAATTACGGAAATTTTGCGAACTGACGCGCCTTGAAACTAACGGGAGCACAAACCGGTCCAAGCCCCAATAGCCGGCAACACGCCACGCCAAAACAAGGAACACGCCGAGTGTAAGCATTATAGGATTGACGGAAACAGTTCCCGCCAAGAGGAAATTCAAATTCATGAGTGAGCCCCCAAGTGCGGCAAGCCCGACGAAGAGGCCGAGGATTAACGCGACGCCCACAATAACTTCCCCCCATGCAATCATAAACGACCACTGTGTTGAATTCGGCAGAACTACGTTTTGGAGAAACGCCGCGTACCACCCCTGCACATCGGGGTGACAGGCCGCGGGCGCAGGCTGGCAAAATTCCGCCGTTTTCGCCAGCGCCCCTTTTACAAAACCCGTAATCGCGGCGCCGGCGGAATCCCCCACCCACGCGGGATTATTGATTTTGTCCCATCCGGCTACGAACCACTCGTATCCGAGGTACACCCGAACCACAAGCCACAAGAGCGCGCTCTTTTTACTTGAGTATAGAAAATGAGATATTGAAGATTCTTCGGTAAAATACTGTGCCATAAGCGAGTGCCACTCTTGGGCTAATTATCTACCAAAATACGGCATATGCACCCCGTGGGTGTGCATAACAACGCTCACATAATCCAGTGTCTACAAACTCAACTTCAAACAATACGCATTTGTTTCTTTCTTCTCAAAACCAATTTTCTGATAGAGAGCGTTCGCCGCGACGCGGGCGGGGCGGCTCGTCAGGTAAATCGCCTTGAGCTTTTTCCTGCGCGCCAGCTCAATGAGCTTATACATTAACTCCTTCCCAAGCCCTTTCCCGCGATAGCTGTCATCAACCACCACGTCTTCCACTTGCCCCGTCCGTCTGCCGATGCGAACGGTGACGCAAAGCATGGCCATTCCCACGATTCGCGCATCGTCCTTCGCGACGATAATGAGCGTGTTTTTATCCTTTAATACATCGCGCAACTCTGACATTGTAGCGGTGTCTTTTTCCGAGCCATTGCGCACCTGCGCCAAAAGTCCTTGTATGTCGCGCAATGACGCAGAGTCGGCCCGTTTGAGAATGCCGATATTGATGTCCATAGGCACATCCTACCCCATCGGCAAATCGGATACAATTGAACTTATGTCTAGAAAGATACTCATCGGCGTTTTTGTTATCGGGGCTCTTTTCGGGCTCACGATAGGACGCGCGCTTCCAAAACGTTTGCAAAGTGTCGCGTCAATTGCGCAATCAGCGGCTGTTGAGAGTGCGCAAAATGCCGAACCTATAATTTCGGGGACATACTACCCCGTCATAAAAGTAGTGGACGGAGACACAATAGTTGTGGAAATAAACGGGAAAAACGAAACTATCCGCCTCATCGGATTGGACACGCCGGAAACGGTTGACCCGAGAAAACCAGTTCAATGCTTCGGCGAAGAAGCGAGTAAAAAAGCAAAAGAAATCCTAGCCGGAAAAAGCGTGCAGATTGAGATGGATGCTTCTCAAGGAGAGCGAGATAAGTATGGAAGATTACTTGCATACATCTTTCTGGAAGACGGAACTTCGTTTAATAAATTGATGATTGCCGAGGGCTTTGGACACGAGTATACGTATAATCCGTCTACAGGTGCCGATGCCTACCCCATCGGCCTTCCGTACAAATATCAGGAAGAATTCAAGCAGGCGGAAAAGACGGCACGGGAAAACCAAAAAGGGCTATGGGCGGATGCCGCATGCGGGCGAAATTCGGAACGGTCACCAAAAAGTGATGTTGCTTATCGTCCCCTATCGGAAGCGATAAGCAATACGGGTTCTTATGCGTGCTCGAGCAACGCCTATGATTGCACGGACTTCTCAACGCAGGCCGAGGCGCAGTATGTGTTTGAACTCTGCGGCCTGCCTGCCGCGCCGGACGCGGCGCAGGCAGGAGGCGACCAGAATGACATCCACAAATTAGACCGTGATGGCGACGGCAAGGTGTGCGAGAGTTTGCCGTGATATTTTTAGTTGACGTAAATGGATTTGTGTTGTATCTTATGTACATCTCGTCGCTGTAGACGAGGTACCGTTCATGGGCTCTGCTCGAGCCCCTACATAAAATCATGGTTGGTTTTGTGTCCAAGTGGGAGCGGGAACTCCAAGAAAGTGAGGAGAAAATGAGCAAGCAAACTCCCGAGGAACGCAGGATGGAATACCGGCGGGAAATCGGAGGGCAGTACGGCCGAAAACACAGCCAGAAAATCTTCCAGATGGAGGACGAATTGGCTGGTCGTCCTGATGGGGGTCGTATTTATCAGGAAGTCGGCAATGCCCTCATGCTGGATATCGCGGCAATGACCGACGAGACACTGGGACGAGTTGTTGCAACGATCCCAGAATGGTGGGGTCGGCGTACCATCGCCTTACTGAAACTCGATTATCAACTCGAGAAACCTGCGGAGAAAGTTGTCGGTCGGGAATTCATGATGTGTCTCGCAAAATGCGCCATCTTCGGCGCCATCATGGATTACCTCGCGGGTAAATCTGGCTAGGACTGGCCAGGAAGGTTCGGCGGGCGCTGCGTAGGCGCCCGTTTTTTTATGCTTCCGAAATACGCCCTACAATGCTACAATCTCCCCTAACAAATGGGTCCCGTTAGAGGTTACGGAAGTTCTGTAGTAGTATGTACGAGACACATTTGCAAAAGATGAAAGTTATAACAAAGCTTATATTCGGTTCGGAAGCGCGAGCTTCCTACCTCTAACGGGATGGGATTCACAAAATACACGTCTCAAAAGGAGAAGGAGCGCGTCCGCATGAACGAGGGTATCCGCGCGCGCGAGGTGCGCGTCTTGGGGCCCGCGGGCGAGAACTTCGGCGTCATGCAGACGAGAGATGCTCTCGCAAAAGCGATGGAGTTGGGATTGGACCTTATTGAAATCTCGCCGAACGCCAACCCGCCCGTCGCCAAAATCACCGACTACGGCAAGTTCAAGTACGAACAAAAGAAAAAAGAGAAAGACGTGAAGGCGAAAGCCCATGTGACGGAGACAAAGGTTACCCAAGTGAAAATCGGCACCTCGGAGCGCGACATGCACATTAAGGCCTCAAAGGTTGCCATTTGGCTCCGCGAGGGGCATCGCGCAAAAATAGACCTCTTTCTCTGGGGCAGATACAAGTACATGGAATTCAATTTCCTCAAGGAACGTTTGGAGAGGTTTCTCGCGATAATCCCCGAATCATACAAGATAGCGGACGAGATCCGCAAAGGGCCCAAGGGGCTTTCAGTCGTGGTGGAACGGGGCGTTGGCGCTCCCCCCATAGTGAAGAAGGGCTCCTCGCCAAAGACGGAGGACAAGGCGAAGGCACCCGAGAAATCCCCGACACTGCAGGAAGAGCAAAGGGGCGATCAGTAACATTCCGCGTTCACGCACGGTAATTGATTTAAAATGTAAATGGTAGTATAGTCTTGGACTGGCCAATTAACGGCCAGTTTCTCTAGGTACCATGAATCCCGTTAGAAGTTGCGGAAGTTGTAACCTTCACGGGAGTCATGTTTACAAGACTGTGCGTCGAATAATTACAAGAGCTGATAACGAGTCGGAAGCACAAGCTTCCTACTTCTAACGGGATGAAGACCAACAAGTCATATGCCAAGCGCCTTCGCGTCACCCGGAAGGGCAAAATTCTTTCTCGCGCGCCGGGGCAGAATCATTTCAATGCCAAACGCACGGGAGCCGAACGGACTCATCACAAACACCCGAATTCCCTTGAAATGACGCAAAAAAACCGCTCCAGATATTTGAGTTGATTCGTATTCTCACTATCACCTATAACCTAACACCTATAACCTATTTCTTATGTCCCGAGTAAAGAGAGGAGTCACAAAATTGAAAAGGCGCCGGAATATCCTTTCGCAGGTGAAAGGCTACCGTTTTGGCCGCTCCACAAAAGAGCGTGTCGCAAAAGAGGCCATTGCCCACGCAGGGACATCAGCATTCAGAGACCGTCGTACCAAAAAACGGGAGTATCGCCACCTATGGACTCTGCGTATTAACGCCGCGAGCCGCAACTTAGGGTTTTCATACTCAAAACTCATCGGCGAGCTGAAGAAGAAGAAAATCGGACTGGACCGCAAGTCGCTCTCCGCGCTCGCAAAAGATTACCCGGCGACGTTTGAACGCCTCACGCAACAACTGAAAGCCTAAAGAAAAATCCGGGATGAGCCCGGATTTTTCTTAATGGTTTCTTCGTGTTCTATACAAGATACGAGATACTGGATACATGATACTGTTTACAGTATTACCTGGTCGTTCTTCCCCGTCCCACCCCATCCATCGTGGTTGTCATAGACGAGGTTCGTCTCCACCTTGTCCTTCAACGCCATTTCCACAAGCTGTTCAACGAGTGCTTTCGGGTCCGATTCAAATATAATTCTGTCGTTTGGGCGATGCGAAGAATCTATAAAGTGTTTCAGAAGCTCGTCGGTGTCCCAAGAACCTTCCAAAATGCCCAACGGCCGGCGGTCTTCAAAAGCAATGGAGAACTCATTTAGGGTGCCGATGCGCCCGCAACCGATGACCACCGCATCTGATGAACGCACGAGCAGTAAATCCCTTCCCGCATATCCGAATCCCGTGTACACCATGACATCTATATATTCCAGCGGAAGCTTGTACGTCTCCACGTGCTCGCGCTCGGTTGAAGCCGGCGAGAAGCCTATGGAAAAGCCGCTTTCGTCTTTTGCTCCCATCGCCGCATAGAGGGGGAATCCGGTGGTGGCGCCTGTGGTAATAATGCCGCCCTGCCGCGCTATTTCGCGCCCGACCTCTCTCGCCTTATCAAAGGCATCCAGACCGCAATGCCCTGTCTCCGCTGCGCCTGAAACGCAGACTTTCACAACCCCGTACCCGGAGGGCAGCCGGCAAAAGGTGCCGGGCTGTGCGAGATGTCTTGGATTAATGAATTTATTGCGGGACATTGTAGCGGCCATTATAGCATTTCAAAACGCGTTACCAATTCAATGGGAAAGATTGTCCCGCTTCGGGAACGATTGCCTCCACATTCAGATAGTCTTTCAGACGCTGTGCGAGAAAAAAGGACGATTTCGGCTCTCCCATCGTGACAAACACTTTCTCAAGCGTACCCGCGGCGCTGTTCGCGAATTCCAAAAGTCCGTCCCTGTCTTTGTGTCCCGAATATCCCGTCACCGTTTCAATACGGGCGCGAACGGTGATGTGCTCGCCGTCAATTTCCACCCGTTTCTCGCCTTCTTGAATCCGGCGCCCCAAAGACCCCGGCGCCTGATACCCGACGAAAAGAACCGTCGTGTGATTATCCCCAAGATAGCGTTTTTCGTGCCTACGGATACGGCCTCCAAGCGACATCCCCGCGCCGGCGATGATGATTTACGGGTTCGGCGATTTATGGATACGGTTTGACGCAACGGTATCTTCCGTCAAGGTAAGCCCGGGGAAATCAAAGGGGTCATTTCCCTGTGCAAAATATTCCTGCGCGGTGGGAGTCATGAGGGTTTTATACCGCCGGAAGATTTCTGTGATGCGAATGGCAAGCGGAGAATCCAGATAGACGGGAATCG
>JAUYLR010000062.1 GCA_030698935.1 bacterium | reverse complement strand
CGCCGCGGAACAACCCGCCGGCGTGGACTTTTCGCCCGTGTGGAAAGCATGGAACATCATAAACGAGAAATTTGTTCCGGCTGCGGTGGCAACGAGCACCCCGGTGGCAACCAGTACGGAAGCATTACATCAGGAGCGCGTCTGGGGGATGATAACAGGCCTCACAGGCGCTCTGAACGACCCGTACTCGTACTTTCTCCCGCCGAGCGACAACAAGCTTTTTTCCGAAGATATGAGCGGCAGTTTTGAAGGCGTCGGAATGGAAATCGCCGTGCGCGAAAAGGTGCTCACCGTGGTCTCGCCGCTCAAAGGTTCTCCCGCCGAAAAAGCCGGCATTAGAAGCGGAGATAAGATACTGAAAATAGACGGTACTGATACGCAGGGAATAGATATTTCGGCGGCGGTAAAGAAAATCCGGGGTCCCGGGGGAAGCGCAGTCACCCTGTTGGTTCTCCGCGAAGACTGGGCCGACGCAAAAGAAATAAAGGTTACGCGCGGCGTGATAGACGTTCCGACCATCACGACAGAATCGCTTCCCGGCAATGTGTTTCTGATATCGTTGATGAACTTCACGTCAAATTCGCCCGATCTTTTCAGAAACAGCCTGCGCGAATTTGTACAATCCGGAGATGAAAGACTTATCATAGACCTGCGCGGGAATCCGGGTGGTTATTTGGAGGCTGCGGTGGATATGGCCAGCTGGTTTCTTCCGACAGGAAGAGTAGTCGTATCAGAGGACTATGCGGGGCACGCAGAAAACATCGTACACCGCTCGCGCGGATATGACATTTTCAATGAGAACCTGAAGATGGTTATTCTCGTTGACCGCGGTTCGGCTTCGGCATCGGAAATTCTTGCGGCGGCGCTTCGCCACTACGGGAAGGCGAGACTTGTGGGCGAAACTACGTTTGGAAAAGGCTCTGTGCAGGAACTTATAGAGATAACCTCCGACACGGCCTTGAAGCTTACGATTGCGCGCTGGTTGGGGCCTGATGGCAAACAAATACCGTATAACGGCATTGTGCCCGACGTGGAGGTTACGATGACGGAAGCAGATGTTAAGGCGGAGAAAGACCCGCAGATGGACAAAGCAGTAGAACTAGTTAACAGTTTATAGTAAACAGTTAACAGGAAATAGGCTCAAATTAAGAAAGTGCTTTTGTTTCTAGCTTTTTGATTCGAAATGCATGATTATCAAGCTGTGGCTGGATAGTTCCATCGATACGACGGTTTACACCCATAAACCCAAGATCAACTTTCTGTTCAAGTTTCTTTATTTCATTGCGTATGTCAGCTGACTCACTTTTTATTTCATTGTGTACGTTCTTTATTTCATTACGCACGTCATCTGACTCACTTTTTATAAGCCGCGCAATCTTGTCGAGCTTATCCTCCTTTATACGCTTTGCCTTTGCCATACTCTGGATTATATCACCGCACAGGGATACGCAGCAACTTTTGCACAACAGGTTGCATTTCTACGGACTACAGATTACGATCTACTAAATATGCAGGTAATTTTACTCAAAGACGTGGGCGGGGTAGGGAAGAAGGATACCGTCAAAGAGGTGGCCGACGGATATGCGCTCAACTTTTTGATTCCTCGCGGATTGGCGCACGAGGCAATTGCCACGAACCTCAAGGCGAGCGAGGGCAGGAAAGCGGTCCAACAGGCAGAGGCGCAGAGCCGGGATACACAGTACAAGCGGGTTGCAGAGAAACTGGCTGTGGAACCGATTGTTTTCAAAGTGCGCGCGAACGAGAAAGGGCATTTATATGAGCACATCACCGCAGAGAAAATTGCAAAAGAAATTAACAAGAAATATCAGTCCGCAGTGGGGGAGGACGCCGTTACGTTGAAGGTGCCGATTTACAAAACAGGGAAGGAGCAGGTAGAAATAAAACTGGGGTTGCACCGAGTGATGGCAACGATTGATATTATTGCTATTTGAAAACTGCTGAAAAAGTCCCACCCAGTAGGTGATTGTACTCAATCAGATGCGAGGCGCCCTCCTTCGCCAAAGGCTTCGGAGGACGTAGCGTAAAAGCAGACTTGCCCGCCATAGCTTCAGCGACGGCGGGGGCTCCGCAACGAAGTAGGTGTGGTTTTTAGATGTGCTCTAAACCACGTCCACGACTCTGCGGACGTTAGAGCGTCCGTCAAAATCCGTCTTTCTTTTTGAGCGAAAATGAACGACGCCTGCAGACATCGCAAAAAGCGTGTGGTCAGTGCCCACGCCGATATTCTTGCCGGGGAGAATCCTTGTCCCTCTCTGGCGGACGATAATTTCGCCAACGCCCACTTTCTGGCCGTCGGCGCGCTTAACGCCGAGATACTTCGGATTTGAATCATTCAGGTTATGCGCTGTTCCTCCTGCTTTTGTATGGGCCATAAGATTAGTATCGTGTATTTAGTATCTTGTATCTCGTATAGGGCCCGGAATTCATGTAAAATCACGAGTATGGCGAGTATACAGGAAGCGTGGCTCAAAATCAAGAATTGGGCCGATATTGCGGTAGGGGAATGGGGACTGCTCCTTGTTGTGCTCTTGGTCGCTTTGGGCTCGTTCGGATTAGGGCGCCTTTCAGTATTAGAAACGGTTCGGCCGCCCGTATCCATCACGAATGCGCCTACGATCGCGGAACCGCGCGGTATGAATATAGGCGGACTTATTGTGGCCTCGCGCACGGGGAGCGCCTACTATTTCCCGTGGTGCGCGTCGGCCGCCAAGATTGCCCCGCAAAATCAAATTTGGTTCGCGAGCGAAGAAAAAGCCCGTCAGGCAGGCTATGCGCCCGCCAAGAATTGCAAGGGACTTAAATGAGTTATAATCGTTATATTCGTTATAAACGTTCTATACGAAAAAGCCGATTAGAACAATTAGAACATTTTGAACGACTAGAACAATATGTTGGTTGTAGACGTTGAAGCTTCCGGTGTAGAAGCAAAAAAACACTCCATCGTGTCTGTGGGCGCGTTGGACTTTGCGAACCCGACCAACCGATTTTATGAAGAGTGCCGCGTGTGGGACGGCGCGCATATTATGGACGAGGCGCTTGCGGTGAACGGATTTACAAAGGCACAAATTACTGACTCTAAGAAACAAAGCGAGGGCGACCTTATACATGCGTTCTTGCACTGGAGCGAGGGGGTAGAGGAGAGGACACTGGCGGGGCAAAACGTTTCGTTTGACCGCGATTTTCTGAAAGCGGCCGCGGAGCGCGCCGGTCACACCGACTGGCAATTTGCATATCGCACAATAGATACGCACACGCTTGCCTACATGCACCACATACAGCGGGGGATTCAACCTCCGGTAAAGCATCGCCGTTCCGCTCTTGATTTGGACGCGGTTCTCAATTATTGCGGGATCCCAGAAGAACCGGCCCCGCACAATGCGCTCACGGGCGCGTTGTCGCATGCGGAAGTAATCGCGCGGCTTTTGTATGGACGAAAACTTTTGCCCGAATTTGAAGAATTCCCGATTCCTTGGAATTAACGTGCCGGAGCATGATTACCTATATCGCAGATTTTTTGTATGGAACTACAAAATATCCTTGTGCGCTATTAATGCCCAGAATCTTTTTTGGATATTTCGGCCACGCACCGCACCATCACTATCAGAAGATCTTTTTTAAAGGTCTTAGGGCGATAGGATTCAGAAGGACTACATGGCAACTTGTGTTTCCGGGACAGACAGCAGGGTTAATCAAAAGAATTCCTATCACCGATACTGGGGTAAATGAATATCATGTCAGATTTTATGAAGATGGTTTGATTGAGTGCGAACTTGAGGTAGACCGATGGAACAGTAGGCATTGGACAGGTCCTAGGCATCATGGGGACGACGGCAAAGAGTTGCTCATCCAAATCCTAGCCACGGAATTTAAAGAAATGTCCAAAGAAGAAAAGGCCCACGTTAGTAAGTTATTTGGTGCAAAGAGGTTTACATTGGAATGCATACGACCGGCACGCGTAGGGCAGGGGATGTAGGCTCCGTTGACCCATGTGTACATGAAGCCCCTCCCCTGCGGCCTGAAGAATTTGTTTGACTGAAGAATATTTCATTTATTTTCTTACGCCAAATGTTTCCTGGCCTTATGTGCTTATCGCGTCTAACGAGGATTCGAAACGACAGCTTGCTGGCATTTCGTCCGAGGGAAGACGCGATAAGCATATAAGGCCAGCGCATTGTAATGTGACTCGGGGAAGCGAGTTGACGCTTATGTGTCCTAATGTGTATACCCACTGGTCCGTTTTACGTATATTGTGCGCACGAGCTCTGTGTGATAAAATTGCCCTATGAACGCAGCATCCGGCGACCTCCCTATCAGAGAGTACATACTTCCGTTTCTTGATTACTGTGAAATTGAGAAGGGATTATCAAATAATACGCAGAGAAATTACAGACAATACTTGCAACTTTTTGTTAAATGGCTAGACCATAGCAAAAATTCCGCTCTCCTCCCCCATGAATTAACGGCGAAGCATATTTGGGATTACCGGCTCTATCTCGCCAGGGTCTATAAAACGCCTGCGAAAGAATACCTCGGAAAGAAGTCCCAAAATTACTACCTTATCGCCCTGCGCGCCCTTTTGAGCTTTCTTGCCGAGCGCGATGTCGTTACGCTCCCATCTTCCAAAGTTAAATTGGCGCGTCAGAAATCGGACGAGGTCGTTTCATTTCTTGAGGTGAGCGATGTGGAGAGAATGCTCAAGGTTCCCGATATCGCTACGCCGGCTGGCATTCGCGACCGCGCTATCATGGAGCTGTTTTTTTCATCCGGAATGCGTATATCAGAATTGGCGTCGCTCAATGCGGACCAGATGTCGTTCCTTAAAGACAAGAACGCGAAACGCACTTTTGAACTTTCCATTATCGGCAAAGGAAAGCACGTGAGAACTATTTTTATTTCGCCGCGAGCCGCACAGTGGTTGCGGACGTACCTTGATACTAGGCGCGACGTATACAAGCCCCTTTTCATAAACCACCGTTCTAAAGATCCGGACAACTGCAGGCTCTCTCTGCGGTATATTCAACGCATGATATCCCGTTCTGCGATGCTTGCGGGCATTTCAAAGAAGGTTACGCCCCATACCCTGCGGCACACGTATGCGACAGACCTGTTATCGCACGGTGCAGACCTGCGGAGCGTTCAGGAGCTGTTAGGACACAAAAACGTGGCAACGACTCAAATATATACGCACGTTACGAACAAACGGCTTAGAGATATCCATGAGAAATTTCACGGCGGGAAGGAAATGGACAAAGAGTGATATACGAACTCCCGATTTTTACCAACCCACGAATGGCTTAGACTGGGGCTCCTTTAGGGGGCGGATGTAGCGGCCTCGCTCACCGGAGTTGAGGCGGCTTCATCGGCAACAATCGTGGTTGCTTCCTCGGTGGCAACTACGTCCGCGGTGGCTTCTACTATTACCGTCCGTGTCGCCGTGCCGGTGTTCCCTGCTTGGTCTGTCGCGCTGAATAGAATCTCGTGCGTACCTGCGGCGCTAAAGCTGTTCGGGAGTAAGGCCAGTGCGCTTCCCGATACGCGAAAGCATGCGCGGACCTATCTCCTCCGAATCATGGAAAGCAAAAGTGACATCGGGCCACTCCGCTTTTGTAAGAATCCTGTGCGAACCTCTTTGACGTTTTATATTCCAACCGGAACGTAGCAACGCCTTCAGTACCCGCGTGGCCTTAACGGCTCGCCACTCCATACCGGAAAAGACGTGAGACCGGAGCAGGCGTATTACCTTCCTCTACCGTGTCGGCAAGCGTCCGGAGTGCGATAGCGTACACATGCCGCAAGGCGTCACGCTTGGTGGTACCATAGGCCATAACGCCTGGAAGCCGAGGGATTTCGGCAATCCAACGACCATCTTCTTCGCGGTCAAATTCAACTGCGAACGAAGAGAGAGGCATCCTATGTGATTGCGACTTCATACGCGACAGTATAGCACATTATAGAGTCAAATCTTCTTACGGTGTCGTTGATGTTGCCGTTGTGTCGGTGGCGGCCTGCGGTGAACTTGTTGAATCCGTGTCTCCTCCGGTTTCGCTCGTGGAAGCCTGCCCCGTAGCTCCTCCACCTGCCCCGTAGTCAGCTCCTGCTGTAGTACCGGGGTCGGAGGATGGTATCGGGGTCGCGGTTGAATCAACAACCGCACTCAAAGGCGCGAGAACATTTACCACCCGCTCCGCGTAGCCGGTCTCTCCTGCCTGATTGGTCGCGCTGTATGTAATTGTGAATTCGTTCGGAGTACTCGTATCAAGTGTGACGAGTTCGGGAGAGTCAAATTGGCTACAGGCTACCGGCTGCGAGCTACAGGCTTCTGCGTGGATTCCAAGGTTTGTATCTTCTTGCGTTGGGCCCGTAATGATTGCTCCCAAATCTCCGTAGGTGTCGCCCACATTGATGTTCGCCGGATTATTTCCCTGCACGGCAATTATCGGAGCGCCGCTTGCGGTTGTCGTCGTGCTACTTGGCGGTTCAACCGCCAAGTCAGTGGTACCGGCGGCGCTCGCCGTTTGCGCGCGCGCAAGAACGATGAGCGCTCGCACGTCTTCCTTGGTAAGGCACTGGTCGTCCACGCAGATTTCTTCTTTGGCATGGAATGCGCGCGCAAACACCCCCCACCCCATTTGTGGCATCCGCGAGCCACTGTGTAATACGGGCGAAGATATTGGAGAAGAATCTTTCTGCGAAGGACCCTGTCTCGCCGGAGCTTTGCGCAGAGATAGATTCAAGGTCTGACCTGACGGCATCAATCTGCCTGCTCGGGTGTTTGTGGATTACCTGTGTGCAAACTGTGGATAAGACATAAGCGACATCGTTAAGGCTCCTATCCACGCTGCTTCTTAACAGGATTAGGCCATATATGCTCTTTGGACCAATGGGAATGGAATCTCCAATTATCATAGGACCTACGCAAGAACTTTAAAAGACAGCGTAAAACCGCGCTTTCCGTCTTTGCGAGTGGAGCGAAGCAATCCAGGTTCTACGGCCCTAACCCTAGATTGCTTCGGCAAAGCCTCGCAAAGACAATTCAGAAGTTGCATAAGTACTTTTTCAACAATGGCTACTCCGTCGTATAGAACAACTTAAGAGAGAATCTCGTCAAACCGAGTCCACGATAATAGCCAGTAATAGCGAGCTATCTCGGACACCGAGAATTCCTGCGGAACAGGGATACGGATAGGACGCAAAGATTCTGTAACATGTCCCGCTAGATTGCTTCGTTGCCTTCGGCTCCTCGCAAAGACGCGAGCGTGGCCGCTACTTTATGTACCACCGCACGATATATTGGATTGACTTACCGCGGGTCATTAGCACGCAGCGCCGCATTAACTGTTGTACATGTTGTATCGGCTTACGCCTTGTTGTAATTGTTTTACAAATACAACCGGCCACTCGCGACCCTGTAGTACTATTGACCCAATGACCTACCGGCAAAGATTGAAAGCCGTACTCTCCCCTCCGGAACGCACAGTCTTTGCCGCACTTAATTCTCCCAAAAAGATTCAAGATTATCTGGACACGCTCCCGATTAATTTTGAAACGGCAGGAGAAACGTACATGTCGCCGAGACGGGTAATACGCGAACACACAGCGCACTGTTTTGAAGGCGCGCTCTTGGCGGCCGCGGCATTTTCTTATCACGGGCAGAAACCGCTTTTGCTGGACCTCGTGACGATAGACCGCGATGAGGACCATGTCGTCGCGCTCTTTAGACAGAATGGTTTATGGGGCGCAATAAGCAAAACGAATCACCCCATCCTGCGATACAGGGACCCCGTGTACAAAAGCGTCCGCGAACTTGCGATGTCATATTTTCACGAGTACATGATGGATGATGGAACAAAATCATTACGTCGATTTTCCAAAGCCTTTGACCTGCGCCGGTACTCCCCCGCCCTGTGGGCTGTGGCGGAAGAAGATTTGTTCTGGCTTGTAGATGCGCTTGATGACAGCAGGCACTATGATGTCGCGCCAAGAAAAGTAATCGCACAACTCCGCAAAGCATCAGAAGTGGAAGTGAAGGCTATCAATAATACAGAGTGGCGGGACCCGAGGAAGTAATTTTCAATTATCAATTTGCAATTTTTCCGCCAAGGGCGGACCCTCCTCCGGAGGGCAATCAGTTTGCAATGTTTCAATATCTCAAACGCTGAGTATCGCCCACTTGAATTTCTTGCTACAGGCTGCTGGCTACAAGCTACAGGCTTTCTACAAGTAGTTCTCCGGATTCAGATAGGCAGACAGAGGTGCAATCGGCATCATGGCACTGGAGCACGGAGACTTTTTATTGGTCGCATCCCCCAGTTTCATAATCTGCGTCGCAGAGGATACGTATACGCCGAAGTGCAGGTGGGGGCCGGTCGCATATCCTGTTTGTCCGCTGTACCCTATCACCTGCCCCGTGCCGACGGGTTGCCCGGCCGAGATGCCTTCAGCGATTTGTGAAAAGTGCGCGTACATAGTATCCAGTCCGTTATTATGCTGAATGAGCACCCATTTGCCGAATGAATAACAGCCCCTGACAGAATCCGTGTTGCCGGTGCCGACAACGACCCCTGACAGCGCCGCCTTAACGGGGGTTCCGATTTGCGCCGCAAGGTCAATTCCATTATGGCCTTTGCCGTTGTATCCGCCCGCCTTCGCGAACGCCGTATCGCCGAAATGCTGGGTAATTCTAATAACGTCCAAAGGCCACTTAATAATTCCTTTACCGGCCTTCAGTATTTCGTCCGGATTGACTATGTATTGCAATCTTGACTGCAAGTCGCTCAATGCCTGTTCAAATGCGGCTTCCTGCGCTTTTTTCTGCGCGATAATGCTCTGGTAGGTTGATTCCTGCGACTTTGTTTGTGCCAACAGTTCTTTTTGCGCCTTTACCGTGGCATCAAGCGAGCCCTGCTGTACGACAAGCGTTTTCTGTTGTTTAAGAAGCTGTTCGCGCTTCTGCTCCGCGACGGTCTTTGTTTTGGTGAGGTCTTCTTTTTCGCCGGCCAGCCGCCTGATATCATCCTGCACGGCGGATTGAAGCAGGGCGATTGCGTCCGCGTCATTCCACGCTTCTGAAATGGAATCCGAAGAAAGCAACGACTCCGCGAACGGCACATTCTCGGTCCGGTTCAAGCTTCTCAAGGACTCTCCGAGGGATGCGCGGTATCCGCTGATAGAGGCCTCCTTGGTATGAATGCCGCTCGCCAACTGCTGTATTTGAAGCTGGGTTGAACTGATCTGCTTTTTTGTCACGGTGATTGATGCCGTGATTTTCTTTAGAGAAATATTCAATTGCGCCAATTCATTTTGAAGGGTCTGTTTCTTTTTGGATGTGGCGTCCAATTGCGCCTGATATTCCGCAATTTCCTTGTTCAGCGCCGCGATTTGGGAATTCTGCTCGTCTATCTGCTGCTGCAATTCCTCCGCGGATTGAGCGAATGCCAAACCGGGAACAATAATCGCCGCGACAAAAAGCGCAGCACATTTCCGCGAAGCACGCCTCATACTCTAAGCGCGGAGAGTGCGGCAGATATGCGTTTAAGGACCGTATCTTTCCCAAGAACCGAAGCGACAAAGAACGGGTCCGGCGAGCGTGCCAACCCCGTGAGCGCAAAACGGAACGGCCACAGCACCGCACCGGTCCCCTCTTTGGCCGCGTAATCCCAGATGCGCGCCTTTATCGTTTCCGGATGTGCGAATTCGCTTCCGGAAATGCCTGCAACAATTTGGAGAAGAGCGTTCAAATGTTTTTGTGCCGATTCAGGCGAGCCCTGCTTGCCGGGAATCAAAGCGGCCTCGTACGCCGGGTCCTTAAAGAAATAGTCCAGTTCCCCTTCTGATGTCAGAAGACGAACGTCTTCCCAAACGGAAATTCTCTCGCGAAGCATCTCAATCAGATGCGCGCCCGTTTCAGAGCTCCACCGTAATCCGCGTTTACTAACAGCCTCTTCCATGATTGCGAGCGCTGACTTTGCAAATTCATCCCGCGGCATGCCGGTGAGATACTGCCGGTTAAACCAGCGCAGTTTTTCCATATCAAACACCGCCCCGCTTTTATGCAGGTCTTTCACATCAAACTCGTTAATCATTTCAGAGAGTGAAAGGATTTCTCTCTGCGATGCGGGCGTCCAGCCGAGTACGGCGATGTAGTTGAGAAACGCCTCGGGAAGATATCCCGCGTCCCGATAGCTTTTTACCGATGTATCCCCTGTCCGCTTGGAGAGTTTTGATTTATCGGCGCCTAAAAGCAGCGGATAATGGGCATATTTTGGGCGCTCAAACCCCAGCGCCTCCAGTATCAGAATCTGACGGGGTGTATTGGAGATATGGTCATCCCCGCGGATGACATGCGTGATATTCATTGCGGCATCATCCACAACGACGGCGAAGTGATACAGCGCATCGTCTACGCTGCGCGCAATGACGAAATCACCGAGTTCCGCCGTATCAAACGTGATATCACCGCGTATCATATCGGTAAATGTAATCGTGGAGCCGGGATTCTTCAGGCGGACGACGCGCATCATTTTCCCCGCCTCTTTTTTGCTTTCCTCTTCGGAAACATACGCGTGTCCGGAATCTACCAGTGTGTGCAGAGCTCCGCGGTATACATCCGTTCGTTCGGATTGCCGGTAGAATTCATCCCACGTAAGACCGAGCCAGTGCAAAGAATCCATGATGTCCGTCTCATACTCTTTGGTACTGCGCTCTTTATCCGTGTCTTCGCTCCGGAATACGATCGTGCCGCCGTTCTTTTTTGCGAACAGATAATTGATTACCGCCATCCGCGCGGTTCCCACGTGGCAGTACCCCGTCGGACTCGGCGGAATGCGGACACGGACATTACTCATAATGATTTGAAGAATCGAAGCACGAAGCACGAAG
>JAUYLR010000055.1 GCA_030698935.1 bacterium | reverse complement strand
CGATGCATTTTTCCCGCCCACTCTGCGCACGTCATCCATTCCCGCCTCCTCCATCCTGATGACGCGGCCTGTCTGCGTGCCACCTGCCCGCGCGTTGCGCGCAGGCGGGCGCACAGGCAGGCGTTCTCCCGCGTTTTTCTTGGGAGCGGCGAGTGTTGATGCTGACACATTCGCACTATATCACGATGAATTATTGCGCAATCCTTGTCTATTGTGGAAAATCGTGGCTTACCGCAGAGGCGGCACGCCGGCCGTTTGCGAAATCGCGCTGATGAGCGACGGTGAGTGAAAATACTCACCGAGCTTACTTCGCCAGTTTCTGTCGCCCGTATTCACGTCCGGGTCCACGCCCGCGCCCTCTATCGGCTGGCCGTCATCGCGCAGAGTCAGATACCTGACCAAGAAAAGCGAGTATTTTTCCTCCGAGTCAATTACGGTTTCAAGCGGAAACGTATTTTCCACCGTGCCCCATCCGCGCGTGGGAGTTCCCACGACGCGTGCCATGTTGAAACGCTTGAACATCGCGGTAATGACTTCCGCGGTTGATTGCGTCATGCTGTCGGTCAAAATCGCAATTTCTTTGTACCGCGCAAGTTCATCAAACTTTCCTATCGGGGTTCTCTGCGCTTCATATTCGCCCTGCTTATAGAAATCAAACGCGTACTGATTCTCGCCCACAAAAAGCCCGAAGAAGTAGGTGGCAAAATCAAGAGCCCCGCCGATGTTCCCCCGGAAATCCAGAATCATGCTCGCGAGAGCGGGCGTCGTGGAGGCATGGTCTACCGCCGCCGCAAACTCTTGGAGAGTCGTGGGTGATATTTTGTCCATTGAAATATACAGCGTATGCCCCAACACGCGCGCAAAAGTGGTCGGCTCTATTCCGCCTTCGTCGTAACGGTTCTTATCACCGGCATTCGCGAGCACTGTATGGGCGTACGTAACTTTCTCCAATTCCGCTTTTGCTTCCGCGGTTGTTGCTTTCGCAAGAACAGCTTGTTTCTCTTTATACGCATTTTCTATTTCCGCAAAGGAGGCGCTTTTCTGTAAACCTAAATCGCCGTACAAGTCCACGGAAGGATTCACGTTGGCCACCTCCTGCCTCATTGCTGTCTCCTGTTGCGCCGAATAGAGGCCATTGCGTCCGGCGGGTAAGAGATTGTACGTAGCGACAATCAGCGTGTTCTGTGCCAACTGTTTCCGGGCATCGGTTGATGTCGCGGCGTCAAAAGCATCCGCCAACATCTTTGCCGTGCCGGCGCGGTCATTGGTCGCGAGCGCCGGCGGTACGGCCATGTTCAGTGCTTTCGCGAGAGAAAGCCGGAAATGTTGCGCGAGGTCTGAATCATCGGGTTTTTTCCAATAGTTCTCCCTGATGCTGTCATATGCCTCCATTTCAAAACGCACGTATATATCTTTTTCTTCGGGGGTCTTCAATGCAGGCCCGCGGGTACCCTGCCGGTAATATGCGCCTCCGGCGATGAGAGAAATCGCGAACACAAGAAACCAAAACCGTTTACTCTTCAGAAATTCAAACGCATACATTGCTGTAGTATATCAACCTCCGGCGTTTCCCCTGTCTGTTGCCTTCAACCTACCCGCTTCCTACCTCTCTACCAGCGGCACGGAATGTTCCAGATATGAATAGATGGTGACGAGTGCCTGAAGCAGGCTTATACAAAGAGGTCCGAGAAAAATCCCGACCGGCCCGAAGAATGCTATACCGCCGAGCACTGAAAGGAGTACGAGCAGGGGATGCATCTGCATGCTGCGGCCCACCAGTTTCGGAGCGAGGAAGTTGTCTATGAGTCCCACGGCGAGAATCCCCCACGCCAAAAGCCCGATTGCCGGACCGGCGCTTCCGGTGACAAAAAGGAAAATGATTCCGGGCACCAGCACGAGCGCCGTTCCAATCCCCGGTATGAGCGCCGCTACGACTGTAACCGTTCCCCACAGAATGCTGTTGGGGACGCCGAAAATAGCAAAGCCGATTGCTGTCAGAACTCCTTGCAGTCCCGCAATCATCAGTGTTCCTTTTATGACGGATGTGACTGCCAGCTCAAGCCGGTCAAAAACAACTCTGTCGTCTTTGTCCTCAAGCGGGCTTAGCACGATAAGAGCCTGCTTTAATCGTGGCCCGTCGCGAAGCAGATAGTACAGCGCGATAAAGAAGATGAAGAGATTCAGTAGCAGCACAGAGATGCCCGACAGCGCCGAACCCAAGTGGCCCGTAAGCCACACAAGGCCCTGCTTCACATACACATCCAGATTACCGGAAAGACGGATGAAGAAATCCCCCGTGCCCGGCAGAATATTTTCCGATTTGTTTCCGATGCTCTGTATCGCGTTAACAACGAGGTTTTGCGTGCTGTCCCCCTGCAGAAGAGAATTGTAGAGCTGTGTGGACTCTTGGAATATCTGCGTGCCCAAGAATGTAAGCGGAATGAGAATGCACACAAAACTGAATGCAACTGTTGCCCCGGCCGATACCGCTTTCCGGTTGCCGGTTTTGAGCAGTAAGGAGCGGTACAGGGGCTGAAGCACCACGGCGCACACCGCCGCAAGCACGAGCGGAGTGAGAAACGGGCTGATGACGAAAAACGACAAAACGAGCGCTCCCGCAAGAACTATCAAAAGAAACTGCAGTTGTAGCTTTGCGCTGGCCATGTCCCCCGCATCATATCAGAAACCCTGCCCGCTTCCAGCGGCATTCCCTTGTCCTCACTTTTGCCTTCTCCTAGCGCCACTCTTTTGCGCTGTCCCAGATAACTTTCACGAGCGAACCGAGTGCCAAGAGAACGAGTACGAATTTCGCGATGCCGCCGATAACCGGAATGAGTCCCAGTAGGGATAATAGCAGTACGCCGAAGAGTATTGTCTTCCACGTGAGTTCATACTCCGCCGTTTTGTAGAATTGCTTGTGCACAAGTGAGCCGAGAAGCACCGCGGCCCATGCCGAGGCGGTGAGGCAAAGCGCGCCGAAGAGGAGCAGTCCCAGCACGCCGAACGGAATCCCGATGAGCGTTACAAGGGCGATGATTGACGCTATGGGAAGAACGATAAGCACGATGAATCCGCGGCCGATCTCCAGAACCGGATGCGTGACCGCGTTTTCAATGAGCGCGAACGTAGAGCGTTTGAATGAGAGCCCCAAAACGAGCGCGAACAGAAGCGCCGCCAAGAACTTGCCGAAGAGAAATGCGGACAGTATCGCGATAATGCCCTTTGCTGAAAGCGGACTTTCTTTGGCGCGCTTTTGTTCCGTATAGGTCGTCTTTCCCTTGACCACCGCGCCCCCCTCCATTGATGCTTCCGATGCCGCCGTGTAATCCAAGTCGCCCTCAATGACGGCATCTTTGCCGAGCGTCAGCTTGGTGCCCTTAAACTTCACGTTGCCGCTGACGTGAGAGTTGATGGTTGCCTCGCCGCCTGCGAGTTGCATGTCGCCGCCCACCGGCGCGCTCATGGTCAGAGCCCCGCCAACCCACACGACATCGCCGCCGACCGCGCCGGAAATTTGCGTCTGCCCGCCGGCCACAACGACATCGTTGCCGACTTTTCCGGCG
>JAUYLR010000044.1 GCA_030698935.1 bacterium | reverse complement strand
CATCACGATGTAATCTCCGGCTTTGGCGCGTTTTTCATAGAGCTTTTTGCCATGTAATTTCCTAGGAATGAGTCCGACTGTCCCTCCGTAAACCAAAGGCTTTCCGCGGTAACTTTGGTCCACCGCGACAAAGCCAAGCGGTGTAGGAATTCCGCTTTGATTCCCGCCCGCATTAATACCGTGCACTACGCCTTCCAGAATCCGCCTCGCGGGAAGAAGCTCTTGTTTCTTGGCTTGATCCCTATACAAATTGGTAGCATCGTTTGGGTCGGCAACGCAAAAGCCGTAGACGTTCGCTATGGGCTTCGCGCCGAGCCCAAATCCAAGCGTGTCGCGATTTACGCCGACGATTGCCGTTACCGAACCGCCGAATGGGTCAAGCGCCGAAGGCGAATTATGAGTCTCTACCTTGTGCGTTACGAGATAGTCATCGTCAAAGGCAATCGCGCCGGAATTATCTGTGAACACCGAAACGCAGAAGTCTTTTTTCCCTTTCTGCTTGCGGATCTTTTGTGTAGCACCTTTGATATACCGGCGGTAAATTCCTTCTCGTACTTCATCCAACGGGTCTGCAAAAATCGTGTGTTTGCAGTGTTCCGACCACGTCTGCGCCAACGCCTCAAGTTCCACATCGGTCGGATTCCGGCCGAGTTTCTGTCCGCCGGAGGCGGATCCTCCTCCGGAGGAGAAATAGTCGCGTATCACTTTCAACTGCTTCACCGAAAGCGAGAGTGGCCCGCGCCGTGTGCCGTCGGCATTCGCGATTCCCTCCCTGCCGATGCGGGACAATTCCGCTTCATCAGTATCAAGATTCACTTCGTCAACCGCGATGTGCTCGTGCAAAAGAACGCGCGGAACGACAATCTTGAAATCTGCTCCGGCCGGATAGATGGTCGCTCGTTCAATAAGCGGATTGTGCAATTCGCGCGCGGCGGACTCCGCTTCTTCCTTGGTCACTTCTCCGATGAGAAAGATAAAAACGGAGGAATACACCGCCTCGCCATCTTTAAATGTACGGCCGAGGCAATCTTCCGCGGTTTGCTTCGCCGTGTGTCCCACGTTGTCGGTAACTCCCGGTAAATATCCAATTTCAATCGCGTATGCATACGATTCAGGCGCAAGTACGCGCACTGTGGAATACGCCTCGGTGAGCGGGTTCGTGAGATGTTTCGCTACCGATTCACATTCCTGCTTTGTGAGGGGGGCACCAATTGTATAAGCCACCGTGACTGCCGCGTCATTAAGACGCAGTGTAGGTAAGATAGATTTCAGTGTCTTGAGGTAGCTCTTTGCGCGAGCATCCGGAATCGTAGATTGTACCGTGATGCGTTCCGCCATTCACTGCATAGTATCGTTTTTTTAGCTCTGGGGCAAATTAGATTATTATCCAAATACGTATAGTATGGGCATCATGAAGAAGAAGTCCGAGCACCTCGTCCTCGCTAAAATACTCAAACGCCTCGCGCCGAAAATCGGCGCGCGCGTAATGCTTGAGCCGGAGTGGAATATTGCGGGGCAAATCCGCTATAAAGACGGCCGCAACCGGTATTTCCGGTACAACACGCTGGACCTGAATCCCGTTGGCGCTGCGGATATCTCAAAGGATAAAGATTACGCAAGCTTCTTCATGCGCCGTATGGGATATCCGACAATTCCGGGTAAAACATTCTTCAGAGAAGAGTGGTGCAAGGCAATCGGCTCGCGGCGCAATATCGCGGCGGGATTCCGTTATGCGAAACGCACCGGTTTTCCTGTCATCGTCAAACCCAACAGCGGCAGTCAGGGCGTCGGCGTCGCGCTCGTCCACAATGAGCGGGAATTTGTGCGCGCCATGAAGCTCATTTTCAAGAACGACAAAGTCGCTCTGGTGCAAAAACCCGTTCACGGCAGGGATTACCGCGTCGTCGTTTTGGACAAAAATATCATCTCCGCGTACGAACGGATTCCGCTCAACGTTGTGGGCGACGGCCGTTTGACCATTCGCCAACTGCTCTCGAAAAAAGCCCGCGCATTTGCCGCTTCAAGCCGCGACACCAATATCAATATGAAAGACCCGCGTATCGCAAACAAGTTGAGGCAACAGAAACTTAACATGCGTTCAGTCCCCCGCCGCGGCGAACACGTATTTCTTCTGGACAACGCCAACCTTTCCTCCGGTGGCGATTCTATAGATGTGACATCCGTCATTCACCCTGAATTCAAGAGACTCGCAATAAATCTGACGCGCGACATGGGGCTGCGGCTTTGCGGCGTGGACTTAATGATACAAGGTACTATTTCCGAGAAGCCAAAGAAATATTGGGTGCTTGAAATAAACGCCGCACCGGGCTTGGACCACTATGTGAAAACAGGCAAAACGCAGGAAAAAATCGTGGAGAAGTTGTACCTGAAAGTGCTTAAGAGTTTAAGCCGCTAACTACTCTCCACATTTTCATATTTTCACTATTGTCTAATTCGTGAGAATTAGACAATAGTGAAAGTGAAATCAGCAATCCGTCTACAAAAATCTACAAAGTGGAAACAACACGGCGGACCGGTTCGGCAATGTCGGGAGCGAGCTTGTAAAATACTTGCAGGCTTCTCTGTTCCCTCTCGAGCAGACCCGCAGAAAACAATACGCTCAAATGGCGCGATGTGGATTTAAGCGAGAGTTTTATTTCGTCCGCGATATCTCCAACGGACGCTTCCTTACTCTTTTTCACAAATCTCAGAATTGCAAGCCGACGCCGAT
>JAUYLR010000043.1 GCA_030698935.1 bacterium | reverse complement strand
CGCCCAAGATGAACGCGCCAATAACTCCCGCGATGATAAGAATACTCCGCATATTAAGGAGTTACGACCGCCTTGATCTCAAACTGAAGCGTTCCCCCGGAGGCATCGGAGAGCGTTACGATCCTGTCTATTTGCCCCACGCCCGCAGGGCCGTGCGCATTCGGATCATAGACGACGCGGATGATGCGGCTCTCGCCGGGCTTTATTGTTTCATTCGCGGGCGGGACATAACCCATGCCAGGCATGCTGAACGGTCCTTTTACCTTTCCGTCCGCCCCAACGATGAATGCGGTGGTACACATGCAGGAAGTTAGCACGGTTTTTACGGTGATGTCCTCGTTCGTAGGATTGGTGATGCTGAATTCTTTGGTCACATTCCAGTTCTTCATTGAGATGGTGCCGAAGTCGTAGAATGTTTCCGGAGCGGTGAGGGCGCTTTTCACGTCGCTCGCGGTGCCGGGGGCTCCCTGCACAGAGGCCGTAGTGCCGGCTCTTCCGGCAGCACCCCATGCGAAGAGGCCTGCGATGACGAGGACAAAAACGACAGATGTGATGAGTGTTTTTGATTTCATGGTTGTGAGTATTGTGTTTTGTAATTACAAATCAAAAACTCGCGTGTAAGCGCGAGCGGGAGCACCGAAAAAGCAAAGGCTTTCTGGGCGCTCCTATTGCAAAGTGGGGCTGTGCTCAAACAATGCAAGCCAACCTGTCGTTTCTCTATCCCGTGCAGAAGGATGGGGAGAGCGGCGGAGATATCCTATGAGTTGCGGCTGAAACGCCGGGGGACGTATGAAAAATATGAAAACGCCGTAGACGAGCAGGAGCAGCGCCACGATGAGAACAGTGAAGCCGGAACTTACGGGCGCGTTGAGGAGCGACTGATACGAAGAGATGTGGTGCAGAGCGGCGGCGGCCAGATCTTGCGGGCACGAGGGCGCTCCCATTACAGAGAAGGGGCAGTTGCCTTCCATTTTCCCGTCCGCTCCGTATGACATTGTGGCAAAACCAAAAAGTACGACCGCCAAAAGTGCAACGAGTATAAGCGCCGCGACGAATTTTGACGAAAATGCGCGATGTTCCGTTTTTATTGGCGACGTAGAGCGAGTGAAAAGAAAGCGTACTCGCTTTCTTTTCCGAGCCGAGGAGTCAACACAGGGTTTAATACCCCGCAGCTTGCGGGTGAGGACGCGCGAAGCGCGTTCCTCATGCGGAGCTTGCTCCGCGGTAGTAATACCATTTATGAACATAAGCAATCAATTCCCAACAGCATGACTGATAATCTCCAAATTGCAACTCTTGTGTTCCGTGCACCATGCTTCGCATTTTTTCCTCCACGCATCTTCACGGTAAGACAGCCCGCATTCGCGGCACATATACGTTCGTATTGGTATGTTGGATTTTCTCATACGTTCTACAGCCGCATGCCTTTAAGACGCAGGGAGTTGAGTACAACGCTAACACTGCTGAACGCCATCGCAAGGCCTGCGAATACCGGAGAGAGGAGCCAGCCGAAAACGGGGTAGAAAACCCCGCTTGCAAGCGGGATACCCACGATATTGTATATGAAAGCCCAGAAAAGATTCTGTTTGATTCCGCGCATCGTCATTTTGGAAAGGCGAATCGCTTTTACCAGTTTTGAAATGTCGCCGTGAAGAAGCGTGATGCCCGCCGATTCAATGGCGACATCCGTCCCCGTTGCCATCGCAATCCCGACATCCGCCTGCGCCAAGGCCGGAGCGTCGTTCACGCCGTCTCCCGCCATCGCGACAACCAGCCCCCGCGCCTGAAACTCTTTTATCTTTTTTCCGCCGAAGGCGGATCCGCCTCCGGCGGACAATTTCCAATTTTCAAATTTGCCTGATTGTAAGTCCTTAATCAGGTTCAGCTTGTCTTCCGGAAGAACTTCCGCGACAACTTCATCTATGCCGACTTGGTTCGCAATAAATTGCGCCGTGTTTTTATCGTCACCCGTGAGCATCACTGTTTTAATTCCGAGTGCGTGCAAATCCTTCACTGCAGTAATCGCCTCGGGCTTTATCTGGTCGGCAATCATCGCGACGGCAAGGACTTTATTTTCTGCCACAAGAATAACCGGCGTTTTGCCTTCTCTTGTATCGTTCTCTAGCTGCGCATCAAGGTCTGACCTTGGGAATTCTTTTCCGCCGGAGGCGGATCCGCCTTTGGGGGAAAGGTCAGTCCTTGGTGCGCCTGTTGCACCAAGTTCCGCCGCGAATCGCTCACTTCCAACGCGATATTCTCCGCCATTGACAACGCCAGCGATTCCCTTGCCTTTGACCATCTCAAATTTCTCAACTGGCAACAGCGCGATGTTTTTCTCTTTCGCATACGAAACAATCGCGTGCGCAATCGGATGCTCGGATTTATTCTCCAACGATGCGAGAATCGCAATAATTTCCGCATCGTTTTTTAGGGATAAATTCTTGAGCGACACAAGCTCCGGCTTTCCTTTTGTAATCGTGCCAGTTTTGTCCATCACAACTACGTTTACTTTGTGCAGTTTTTCAAGCGTCGCCGCGTCTTTGACGAGTATTCCCTCTCGCGCCCCCTTGCCGACGCCCACGATAATCGCCGTCGGCGTCGCGAGCCCCAAGGCGCACGGGCACGCAATAACGAGAATTCCGACAAAAGAAACGAGGCCGAAAGAAAGCGCCTGTGAAAATCCTAGATATTGAGTGCCGATGAGGAGCCATAGAGCAAGCGCGATAAAAGCAATCACGAGCACGATTGGAACGAAAACGCCGGAAATTTTGTCCGCGAGCGCCTGTATCGGCGCGCGGCTTCCTTGTGCTTCTTCCACCATTTTTACGATATGCGCGAGCATCGTTTCGGAGCCGACCTTCGTCGCTTTAAATACAAATGACCCGCTAGTGTTTATCGTCCCCGCAACGACTGAGTCGCCCGCCTCTTTTTTCACAGGCATCGGCTCGCCCGTAATCATTGACTCGTCTACAAATGATTAGCCCTCCGTTAGCACACCGTCAACGGGGATTTTCCCGGCC